>JAJWOJ010000035.1 GCA_021635425.1 Clostridiales bacterium
ATGTGTGTGTATGGGGCTGTGTTTTGCGGGATGCGACGATAATGCGAACGGTAAAAAAGGCAACGGTATTTTGGATCCTATCGATCAAAAAAAATGGCTGTTGGGCGGTTGTGAAATTGCAACGGACACTATGGATGGCGGAGAAGACGGAGCCACGAGTGAATGGTGCGCGCAAATGGCGGGCGCTTTCGGCGCGAAATCGCAACGGGTTTGGATGCATATCCCTACCGTTATCAAAAGAGCAAAAGATTCCGACGCTCTTTCCGTGAAGCGGTATGAAGCGGACAAATATCATAAGTATTTTCGTTTGCTCAAAGAAAACGGCGTGGAGCGCATCGTTGCCATGAATCACCGCTTTTTGTATCCGTTCGATTTTGAAAACCCGCAAAACAAAGTGGATATCGTATTGCATCCGCACAAAGACCCCGAATTCTATGCGAAATGGGTGCAAATGTATTACGAATGTTATCGTTTGCTTGCTTCGGAATTTACCGAAGTGACTTTTTGGGAGCCGGAAAACGAATTCGACAACAACAAATTCGGTAGCGACGAATCGGCGCTGACGCCCGACGATATGGGATTTATTGCGGCGGATTTATGTTACGCCGCGAATAAAGGCATAAAAGAGATAAATCCGAAAAACGTATGCGTATATCCGGGATTGACGTGTAACAATTACTCTTCCGTTGTGTTGGAAGCAAGTTACGAATATATCGAAAATAAAACATTGCCTACGATAGAGGAGTACTATGTGAACGATCCGGATGCATATTTCGATGTAGTGGCATGGCATCCGTATGCTTTTGCCGAGAATGCCGCCGCGCGTGTTAAAAGCGTCAGCTTGGAGTATTACGACATTATGAAGGCGCATGGAGACGGCGAAAAAAGAGTTTTCCTTACCGAGTTCGGCATGAGCGAGGATTGGCGAAAACAATCCGAAAATCCGCAAGACGTTATTGCGCAAGAATTTGCCGAGGCAATCGAAGTCATAAAAGGCGAGCTTCCTTTTGTGGAAACCGTTTTTCTGTTTCGGTATGCATCGCTGTACGGTTGGACTTCGTCGGATAGCAAGGAAAATACGTTCGGGCTTTTCTATTCGCCTTCCGATCCCGTAAATAGGGGGAAGCCAAAGCCCGTTGCGCTTGCTATTTACCGTGCCGTTTACGGTGAAAATGCCGATGTTTCGCCGTTGTATGTTTACAGTAAAGAATTCGGTATCACCGAGTAAGAATATGTTGAAAAAAAGGTTGTAAAATTATGGACACCAATAAAGAAATGCCGAAAATAGAAGAAATATTTACTAATCCGCCCGCCGAGTATCGCGGAGCGCCGTTTTGGGCGTGGAATACCGATTTATCGGAAAAAGAACTGCTGTGGCAAATAGACAGACTGCAAGAAATGGGTTTCGGCGGCTTTTTTATGCACACCCGTTGCGGAATGAGCACCGTATATTTGGGTAAAGATTTTATGCATCTTATACGTGCTTGTAACAACAAAGCCAAAGAAAACGGAATGTTTTCGTATTTGTACGACGAAGACAGATGGCCGAGCGGTTCCGGCGGCGGATATGTAACGTGCGATAAAAAATTCCGCCAAAAATCCATTGTCTTATCGCGAAAGACCCCGCAAGAAATGCGCGAGTTGCACGGCGGCGACGAGCGCGATCCCGAATATCTTACCGCTTTCGATATCGCGTTTGACGATTGCGGTAAAATAGAGAAATATAAAACGATTGCCGAATCTGCTGATGCGGAGGGCGAAAAGTGGTACGCATATATTTTGCTCGGTGAAAAATCGGGTTGGTACAACGGGTTTACGTATCTCGATACGCTTTCGTCGGAGGCTGTTGACAAATTTATAGAAGTAACGCATGAGGCATACAAGCGCGAACTCGGCAACGAGTTCGGTAAGTCCGTGCCGGCAATATTTACGGACGAACCGAGTTATTATATCGTTACGTTCAAAGGCTATGCGCGTGACGGAGCGGATGCGGCTTTTCCTTGGACGCAAAAATTCAAAGACACGTTTATCGAGCGGTTCGGCTACGATATTACGGAGCGTATGCCCGAAGTGATATGGGATAAAAGCGACGGTTCTCCGAATACCGAGCGATATCGCTTTTTTATGCACGCAACAACGCTTTTCGCCGAGAATTACGGAGATAAAATAGGCAAGTGGTGCGCGCGCAATAACTTGGCTTTTACCGGGCATTATATGGAAGAGCCTACGTTGCATTCGCAAATGTGTGCGCTCGGCGAAGCCATGCGGCACTATAAAGAGTTCGATATTCCGGGCATAGATATGCTGTGTAATCGCAAAGAATTTACTACGGCAAAGCAAGCGCAATCGGTCGTACATCAATGCGGAAGAAAGAGAATGACGAGCGAACTGTACGGCGTGACCGGATGGGAATACGATTTTCGCGGGCATAAGTTCCAAGGCGATTGGCAAGCTGCGCTCGGCGTAACGCTCAGAGTGCCGCACTTGGCGTGGGTAAGTATGCGCGGCTCGGCAAAGCGAGACTATCCCGCAAGCATAAACTACCAATCGAGTTGGTATAGCGAGTACCGCTACATAGAGAACCATTTCGCTCGGCTCAATACCGCGCTTACGCGAGGCGTTCCGCATGTAAACATTGCCGTTATTCATCCGATAGAAAGCGCGTGGATTACGTTTGGCGTACGCGAATATACGTCTATGCAAAGCGATACGATAGATCGCAATTTCGCGGATATTACTGAGTGGCTTTTGCGCGGGCAAGCGGATTTCGATTTTGTAAGCGAAAGTATGTTGCCGGATTTGTACGACGGACAAAAAGAAAATTTTTGCGTGGGCAAAATGCAATACAAGGCAGTAGTCGTTCCGCCGATTGTTACAATACGCAGCACAACACTTGCTTGTTTGACGGAGTTTGCGCAAAAGGGCGGCAAGGTTATCGTTTGCGGCAAGTGCCCCGAATGCGTAGACGGTACGCGAAGTAACGCCGCACAAAGTTTATGGAATATGGCAACGCATGTGCGCTTTGCGCAAGCCGAATTGTTGCAAGCGCTCGAAGAAGAACGAGACGTTTCGATTTTCGGCGGCAACGGAGAACAGAAGCGAGACCTAATTTACAATATGCGCGACGACGGAAGCAACAAGTGGTTGTTTATAGCGCATTGCGACGAAGCCTCGCGTAACGACGGAGCGGATTGTTGTAAAGAGAAATTGCGTATTTGCATAAAGGGGACATACATTCCTACATTATACGATACGTTGTCGGGACAAATCCGCGCGGCGGAATATTACAATGAAAACGGCAGCACGGTCATACAAACGACGTGTTATCCTTTCGATTCTTTTTTATATATGCTTTCGCCGTGTAAAGAAGAAAGACGTCGTCAAGCGATAAGTAAGGAAACCGATGCGACAAAAAAGGATATATTTGTGCCGGATTATGTTTCGTACGAATTAAGCGAACCGAACGTACTCGTATTGGATATGCCGGAGTGGTCGCGTGACGGAAAACATTTCGAGCCGCGTGAGGAGATGTTACGAATCGATATGCGTGTACGGGCGCAGTTGCATTATCCCGTGGCGAATGGATTCGACATACAACCGTGGCGGCTTTCTTCTTTGCCGCCGTGTGAGTCCGTTTGGTTGCGGTTTACCATAGAGAGCGAAATCGAAACGGAATGTAAATTTGCTTATGAGTACGCAGAAGAAGTGATATTAAATGGGGCGAACGTTGCGGTTGTTCGAGACGGATGGTTTGTAGACAAGGAAATTTATACTATGCCTTTACCCCGTCTTCGAAGAGGGAAGAACGAACTTGTCGTGCGTGTACCCATAAGCGAACGCGTTAGTTTGGAAAATCTGTTTTTACTTGGAGATTTCGGTGTGAAAACGCTCGGATCTTATGCAAAGATCGTTGCAGCGGAAAAGAGGATTACTTTTGACGCTTTGCAAAAACAAGGGTTACCGTTTTACGGCGCTAATATTACGTATAAAATTCCGTTTATTTGCAAAGAAGACGGTACGATTACGGTTACGGATGATTTCTATATCGGCGCTTTGATCGGCGCGCGTCTCGACGGAAAGGATGTGGGAAAAATCGTGTTGCCGCCGTATAAACTACAAATAGACGGAGTAAAAAAAGGCGCTCATATACTCGAACTCACATTGTTCGGCACACGCGTAAATACGTTTGGCGGACTGCATGCCGCAGTGCCTATAGGTTGGAAAGGTCCGAATTTATGGTATACGGATGGCAATATGTGGTCATACGAATACCGTATGCAAGATACCGGCATTATGAAGAAACCGACAATTACGTTGACAAAATAGAATGTGCGATAAAATCAAAGAATATTTTTTGCGCAATGCGCGCCGCGTATTGAAAAAGCCCGTAGGAGAATTATGCTATCCGTTTCTCGATCCCGGGTCGGGTTATGAAGGTGATTTATGGGATTGGGACTCGTACTTTACGGCAAAGGCATTATGTACGGCGTTTGCCACTTGTTCCGATATGGAAATGAAAGCGGCCGGTTGCTCACGTGAAATTGTGGCGGCGCATATAAAAGGTTGTGTTCAAAATTTTTTGGCGGCGCAAGAAGGCGACGGTTATATTCCCATTATGCTTTCGGGCAACGGATTATTTGCGGGATATTTTCATGCAGAACACGAAAAAGGCGTACCGCTCAATCAGCATAAGCCGTTTTTGTGTCAGGCGGCATTGCAAGCGGGAGAATTTGCAAACGATTACGGATGGATCGATACGGAAAAACTTGCGGCGTATTTGCGATATTATGAAATGAGACAGTTTGACGAGCGTAGTGAACTGTTTATTTGGCAAGACGATATCATGATAGGCATCGATAACAATCCCACCGTGTATTATCGTGCGCCGCGTTCGTCTGCGGATATTTATCTTAACTGTTTTATGGTAGCAGAATATGATGCTATGGCACAAATTTTGCGTAAAAAGGGCAAAGACTTTGCTACGTATAAAAATAAGGCGTCGGCATTGCGAGCTACAATCAATCGCCAAATGTGGGACGAGAAAGACGGGATATACTATTCGCAAGACGTCGGGTTTGTAAAAACGGAACGCTCCTATAACGGCTTTACGTTTCACGAAGGATTTGCACCCAAGTGGCATTCCGTGCCACTCAAAATTCGCTTTTGGGGTTGCTTTTTGCCGCTGTATTCGGGGATTTGTAACGAGGAGCAAGCCGAACGATTATGTTTACATTTGCAAGATGCGGACGTTATGGCGAAATACGGTGTTCGCACCGTTGCACGTAACGAAAAGATGTATAATTTGGAAAAAAGCAATAATCCGTCCAATTGGTTAGGCGCAATTTGGATAGTGGCGAATTATCTTGTTTATAAAGGTTTGTTGCGCTATAATAAAATCGGGCTTGCCGAAAATTTGCGTGATAAGACAGTTCTATTGCTGAAAAAGAGTTTAACGGAACACGGCGAAATGTTCGAAAGCTATCATCCCGATACCGGCGAACCGAATTTGTTTCCGGGCTTTTTGAGTTGGAATTTACTTATCATGGATTTATTGCATTAGAGGGTGTATATGGCTATTTATTTCGAACAGCGGACAAGAACGTTTTATTTGGAGAGCAAAGATACGAGTTACGTATTTTTTATCAATGCATACGGACTTTTGCAACACCTATACTACGGTAAACGAATTGCTCGCGAAGACCTTTTGTATACCGTTTTTCGCGCCGACAGAGGGCATGGTTGCTATTTGCCGGGGAGCGACAGAACGGCGAGTATGGATGAATGCGGGTGCGAGTGTCCCGTGTTCGGACGGAGCGACTTTCGGGAAAGCATGGTGGATTTTCGCTTTGCGGACGGATGTGTATGCGACTTGACGTACGAAAAGCACGAACTGCTTTCGGTCAAGCCGCCGCTTGACGGTATGCCGAGCGTACGTGGCAAAGAAACGCTTGCGGTAACGCTCAAAGACAGATTGCACGGTGCGACGGTTACGCTGTATTATACCGTGTTCGAAGATCTGCCCGTTATCTTGCGCCACGCCGAAATCGTAAACGAAGGCAAAGAAGCGTTTATGGTAGAGCGGGCGTATTCTTTTTGCACGGATATGCCGGATAAAAAGTTCGAGGCGATCACTTTGCCCGGCGCGCACGTGCGCGAGCGGGAAAAAGAGCGTACACCGCTTGCGCACGGGGTCTTTTCGGTGATGAGCAAGCGCGGCGTTTCCTCGGGACAAATGAATCCGTTTTTGGCAATCGTGCGAAAAAACACCGATGAAACGGGCGGCGAAGCGTACGGATTCAATTTGGTTTACAGCGGCGATTTTGCTTTCAAAGCGGAAATATCGCAAAGCGAAACGCTGAGAATAGTCGGCGGAATCAACGATTACGGATTCTACAAAACACTTGCGCGCGGGGAAAAATTCGTAACGCCCGAAGTCGTATCGGTATATTCCGATGGCGGTTTGGGCAAAATGAGCCGCGCTTTTCACGATTTGTACCGCGAATATCTTATTTGCCCGAAGTATGTTTATATGCCGCGCCCGATCGTACTCAACAGTTGGGAAGCCGCCTATTTCGATTTCGACAAGCAAAAGCTGTGCGATATCATAGACGGAGCGGCAAACACGGGGATCGATACGTTTGTGCTCGACGACGGCTGGTTCGGCGTACGCGACGGCGATAAAGCAGGGTTGGGCGATTGGGTCGTTAATACGAAAAAGTTGCCGGGCGGCTTACGGCCCGTGATAGACCATGCGCACGAAAAGGGAATGAAATTCGGTTTGTGGTTCGAGCCGGAAATGGTGAATAAAGACAGCGACTTGTATCGCGCGCATCCCGATTGGATCGTGCGGATGAACAGTTTGGAACCGTGCCCCGGACGCGACCAATACGTGTTGGATCTATCGAAAAAAGAGGTGCGCCGCTATATTATAGACAGCGTATCGAAAATTTTGCGCGAAAACGAAATCAGCTATGTTAAGTGGGACATGAACCGTCCGCTTTCCGAAGGCAAATTTCACCATGACTACGTATTGGGGCTATACGAGATTTGCGAGGCGATTGTGTGCGGTTTTCCCGATATTTTATTCGAGGGATGCGCGAGCGGCGGTTGCCGATTCGATCCCGCTATGCTGTACTATTTTCCGCAAATTTGGACAAGCGACAACTCCGACGCTTACGCGCGCACGAGAATACAGTACGGAACGTCATTATGCTATCCGCTATCCGCAATGAGCTGTCACGTGTCGGTAAGTCCCAATCATCAAACGGGGCGCATAACGCCGTTCGCCACCCGTGCCGCTATAGCGCATTTGGGTGCGACGGGATACGAATTGAATCCCGCGCTGTTTTCCGCTACCGAAAAGACCGAGATTGTCGCGCAAATCGCCGATTACAAAGATATGCAAGATTTGGTGCTGACGGGCGATTTGTACCGATTGAACGATCCTATGGAAGAAAACTTGTTTGCCGTAATGCTTGTCGGCAAAGATAAGAAGAAAGCGCACGTAACCGCCATGCGACCGATCAACGTTGCCAACGGCGGCGCGATTCGCGTTTTTTTGCAAGGACTCGACGCAGATGTAACATATACGATTGCCGAACTCTCGCTTACGCGCAAAGGCGGTACGCTTATGCATACGGGAATTCTTATCGATTTTCCGCACGGGGATTTTTCCGTGAGAACATTGCATATTTTGAAATCATAAAACAGGTGGTATAAAATGTTAGAAAGAAAATTGCCGGCATATCCGTTGTTTGTAAAAGATCCGTATTTTTCGTTGTGGGCTACGGAGGACGATCTTACGAACGGAAACGTAAAAAGCTGGTGGGGTGAGGAAAAACCGATTTACGGTTTTATAAAAACGGAAAAAGAAACGTATTGCTTTCTCGGCGATTACAAAGATGTGGAGTGCTGCGGCGTAAAGCGGGCTATTCCGCTAAGTGTAGAGGTTACTGCTTTTACCACGGATTATACGTTTGCGATAGGCGAAAAATCGTTTAAGGTATCTTTTGTATCGCCGTTTCTTCTTACCGATACGGAGTTGACGTCTATGCCGGTGTGCTACATGAACTTTGAGACGGAAAACGAAAAAAACGCGGAAGTGTCCTTATTTATAAATCGCAGAATTTGTTACAACGATATACCCTCTACGCAAAATAAAGAAGTTCGCGGCGGCGCGATTTTGCGAAACGGCTACGAAACCGCTTTTTTCGGGTTGAAACGTCAAATGTATCTCTCTAATAACGAGGACGGTATGGGATCCGATTGGGGATATTATTATGTAGCGGGCGAAGAAGCGTATCTTACCGATGAAAAAGGAATGATGGGTTATCTTGTGAAAGGGGACAAAGCATTTGGGTACGGCGGAGAAGAAAAATTTATAGCGGCATTCGGAAAAGGTGCGGGGAGACTTGCGATTGCTTACGACGATATAGCGGCTATCGACTATTTCGGGCATTTTAGTAAGACGTTGTATCTCGAAAATCACACGATATTCGATGCGCTTTCTTGCGTGATGAATGAAGGCGATATCATCGATAAAAAACTTGCCGATTTCGACGATGATTTACGTACTTGTACGAAACGGATAAACGACTGTTACTATGAAATTGTTACGGCGTCGCTTCGTCAAAGCATAGCCGCCCATAAGATTGTACGTGATGAAAACGGAGCAATACTTTTTCTTTCCAAAGAAAACAATTCCAATGGTTGCATAGCAACGGTAGACGTTAGTTATCCATCCATACCGTTGTATTTATTGTATAATACCGAGCTTGTAAAAGGTATGATGCGTCCCATATTGAAGTTTGCGAAAATGCCGGTATGGCAGTATGATTTTGCACCGCACGATGCGGGAACATATCCCGCTTGTTGCGGTCAAATATACGGTTTGAACTACAAGAAAAATCGTTATCGCGGAAATTTAATCAAATCATGGGATGTACCCGAAACGCATTTTCCCATTTATCAACTGCCGGGCAGTATAGAGATGTACGATATAAACGAGCAAATGCCGGTGGAAGAGTGCGCGGATATGCTTATTATGTTTGCTGCATGTTACCATTACGACGGGGATATATCCTTTTTTAACGAACATAAAGATTTGTGCGAGCAATGGGTAAAGTATTTGGTGCAATACGGGGTAGAGCCTGAAAATCAGTTGTGCACCGATGATTTTGCGGGACGTTTGAAAAATAATTTGAATCTTTCGATAAAAGCAATCGTCGGAATAGGTGCCTACGCTCAACTATGCAATGCCGTCGGGAGCGGCGAGTTATCGCGTGAGTATGGTAATATCGCAAAAGAATATGCCGATAAAGTGATAAATTTTGCATGTAAATTCAAACATTTACCGCTTACGTGGGATAGCGGTGAAGATACTTTTTCTCTCAAATACAATCTGGCGTTCGATGTGATTTTGGGATTAAACTTATTCCCGCAATCTATGTATGAGAACGAAATCGAATGTTACTTATCCAAAAACAACGAGTACGGCGTACCTCTTGACAATCGTAAAAATTACACGAAGGCAGATTGGTTATGTTGGATTGCGGCATTGACAAGTGATAGCGCAAAGCGTGAAAAAATACTTATGCCGCTTGTGAAATTTTTACGCGAGTCGCCCACGCGTCTTCCTTTTTCCGATTGGTTTGAAACCGAAAGCGGCGAAAAATACAGATTCCAAGCGCGAAGCGTAGTGGGTGGCTGTTTTATGCCTATGTTAATGGCACTTACAAAGAAATAAGGGAAAAAGGTTATGGACAGTATAAAAGAGATTCTTACAGGTATGACGCTCGAGCAAAAAGCGGCGCAACTCATACAAATACCATATGCGTTTGTGGGACGCGAAAAGGCACTTGAATGGGCAAAGCGCGGCGTTGGCTCGTTTTTGCACGTTTTCGGCGAGGACGCGCGAGAATTGCAAAGAGTGGCAATAGAGAGCGGCGCACACATTCCGCTTTTATTCGGCATAGACGCGGTGCATGGGCATTGCCTAAACAGCAAAGCCACTGTTTTTCCCACGCAGCTATCTATGGCGTGTTCGTTTAATCCAACGCTTATCAGGCGTATGGCGGCGGCTTCGGCAAAGGAGATTTCCGCCGATGGCTTGCACCAAACGTTTTCGCCCGTGCTGTGCCTCGGCAGAGATATCCGTTGGGGCAGAGTGGACGAAACATTCGGTGAGGATCCGTATTTGGCGGGAGAATTAGGCGCGGCAATGGTAGAGGGATACCAAGGCGAAGACAATGCCGCGGATACATCTGTCATGGCATGCGCAAAGCATTATATAGGTTACGGCGAGGCGACAGGAGCGCGCGACGGCTACGATACGTCGATTACTTATCGCAAAGTGAAAGACACGTTTTTGCCACCGTTTGAAAAGGCAGTTGCGGCAGGGTGTGCGAGCATAATGACGGCGTACGGCAGTATAGACGGCACACCTTGCACGTCGGATAAAAAACTGTTGCGTAAGATACTCAAAGAACAGCTCGGATTCGATGGATTTATCATTACCGATTGGCAGAATGTGACGCACCTTATTCGCGACCAACATGTGGCAACCGATGAAAAAGAAGCCTCGCGGCTTGCTTCGGAGAGTGGCAACGATATGATGATGAACGCGCCCGAATTTTATGACGCGATTGTCGATCTTGTTCGAAGCGGCGAGGTGGACGAGAAACTGCTCGACGATGCGGTGGAACGAATATTGACCGTAAAAATGCGCTTCGGCTTGTTCGATAATCCTTTCCGACAGGCAGACATAAAATATTTGGGATGTGCGGAACATTTGGAATTGAATAAAGAGATCGCGAGAGAAAGCACGGTACTACTCAAAAACGACGGAATACTGCCGCTTACGCGTAAGAAAAAGATTTTGGTAGTAGGCGCGTCGGCGGACGATATCCGCTGCAACTACGGCGATTGGACATACTTTTCGCACCCGTTGCCCAATTACGACATACCGCCCGTGCGTCCGTATGTAACACTGTTAGAAGGAGTAAAAGAGCTTGCGAAACGACGCAACTGTATAGTGCAATACGTTAAAGGTAGCGAGATTAACGAAGAAGTACCGAGTGGTATAGAGGAAGCGGTAGTCGCGGCTAAAAATGCCGACGTTATACTGTTTGCGTGCGGAGACAATATAAAACTTGCGGGGGAAGCTATAGAACGCGCCGATATGCGATTGCCCGAACCACAACGCGAACTTTTCAAAGAATTACGTAAAACGGGCAAACCTATATTGACTGCGCTTATTGCCACCAAACCGCTATGTGTGCCCGAGCTTGACGAGTACAGTGCGGCGGTACTCACGAATTTTAACGGCGGTATGTTTGGAGGTTTAGCGCTCGCGGAAACAATATTCGGCGAGATAAATCCGAGCGGCAAATTGCCGATATCTTTTCCGCACCACGTGGGGCAACAACCTTGCTACTACAATCAATTACCCGGATGGCACGCAAGCAATTACGTAGATATGCCCGAAACGTCATTATATCCGTTCGGTCACGGACTTTCATATACATCATTCGCGTATTCGGATATTGCGTTTGACAACCAAACACTTACCTTGCGTGTTATAATAAAAAATGTGGGGAAATGTGCCGGTGTGGAGACGGTTCAAGTATATTTCCGTGACCTTGTGAGTAGCGTTATTACGCCCGTAAAGCGTCTCATAGCGTTTCGTAAAGTGCAGCTGCAAGCGGGCGAAAGCAAAGGATTGGAATTTGCATTTACTCTCGCTGATTTTTCGTTCGTAAACGCCAACGAAGAACGTGTTACCGAGCCGGGCGAATTCG
>JAJWOJ010000441.1 GCA_021635425.1 Clostridiales bacterium
GTCTTAAATGCTACGAAAACGGAACGCATTTCAGAAAATTGCGGGATTTATACGAATCGAACGAACTTACGGGAGCAATCAATCGGATCATAGAAAGTATGAACCATAGGTTTGTGGTAGACGTGCTTACGGCCGAATTCAAATCCAACGATTTAGCCCTTGCGAGAAAGAATTTATTGCGGGAGAAAAACCGAGAGTTAAGGTCGGACGCTTTGGAAAAAATCGACGAGAAAAGCGTAACGAAACGCTTGATGGAAATTCTCGAAATAGAGAACGAAGAAAAACAAAGGGTGAACGTTACGGCGGAACACGTCCGCGAAATCAAAGAGTATCTTGCGGCGTTGGAATTGATAGAGGAATGTCCCGTGCGGTATATCGGTATAAAGGGCGAAGACACTGACGAAAACGTATTGTTTACGCAACCCGGTATGAGATATTGTCAGGCGCAGGCTCTCGTATATTCGCTGAAAAAAGACGAGTTGTTTTCGGGTTTGAAAGAGGAAGAAAAAGACTACGTTTGCGGAAAAATACTGAACGAAGTAAAAGGCAGAATGCTTGAAGAAATCGTGCTATATGAAACGATGCGGAAATTGCAAAAGACGGCAGAAGTATTCAAGTTGCAATTTGCGAGCGGCGAATTCGATATGGTCGTAATGGACAAAGATAGTTACGAGTGTAAAATATACGAAATTAAGCACGCAACGACGGCGGATAAAAATCAATATAAGCATCTTATAGACGGTGAAAAATGCGCTATGGTTGAAAAGTCGTTCGGAAAGATAACGGGCAAATACGTTTTATATCGCGGATCGGGCGGAGTAACGACGGCGGGGATAGAATATCTGAACGTATCGGAATATCTGAAAGGGTTGGACGAAATTGCGATAAGGCAGAATAACGATCGGAAAGAAAGTGAACGAAAGCAAGGTTTTTCGCCGTCGCTCGATATGTAAAATTTTATAATCTAACACAAAGACGTCGCGTGTAAACGCGGCGTTTTTTCTATGCAAAAACTAAGGAGAGACAGGTATGAAAATTAATGCCGTTTTACGGTGCAAAGAACCGGAAATAAAGCCTCGCGCATACGAGGTGTCGGACGTGATAACGCTTTCGGACGCGGAATACCGGAGTGTGCTGAAAGAGCCGTTGAAAGACAGAGAATATCTGAAAGGGCGAACGGGGCAAGACGCCTGCGTGTTGCTTCTTTCGAAAACGGGCGACGACGGAATTCTCGTGGATACGCAAGGGTATGACTATCCGAGATACTCGGCGTTTATACCGAACGTGAAAGATATAATAAACTCTTTCGTTCAAACGCTTGCGAACTACGCGGTGTCGGAAGGAATGCAAAACTCGGAGGACGGTATTTGGGGCGTAAGTAACGATGAACTGTATTACCATTTCGGCGCAAACGTAAATAAGGATAACGCGTTCGGGAAAATGCTGACGAAAGCGTTAAAACGGCGATGCGAGATCGAAAACGCGGAACTTGTCGATGACGGTATCGAATACGAGGTAAAGCGCGAATACTGCGAAAACTTAAGAGAAGAGGAGTATGAAGACGAGCAGGAATGTACGGATATGCGAACGGCGGAGGACATTGCGGAACAGGCGGAATATGCGGCGAACGCGCCAAAATGCTGCTCGAAAAAAGAGCGGGCGTTGAATATGCTCGGAATGCTCGGCTCGAATATAACGGACGAAGATATCTGGCATGACGAAAGCGAACACAACGAAGTGGCGGAGAAATGCCATTCGCTTGATATGAATATGCAGTAAAAGCCGTTTCCTATTTGGTTGCAGGAATAAGCGAAGGGGTTGCAGTAGCACCCCTTCGCGTTTTACAGCGGACGGCAACGCCGACCGCATAAGGAATTTTGAGAAAAACGGGCAAGGGGTTGCAAAATAAGACAAATTCAGAGAGAAGAGTCGGGTA
>JAJWOJ010000442.1 GCA_021635425.1 Clostridiales bacterium
CGACCTTTTCCGCTCCGCCTCTTATAAGCTGAGCTTTGGTACGTTTTCTCGTGTGAATATCCGCGTTTATAACGTATTTCGTATGCTTTAAAATTTCGCACGGATTGTTCGCGAGGATAACCTCGCAGTTTCCCGTCTTTTCGTAATAATCGATATAATCCACACCCGTAAAGATATGTCTCACGTCACCGAAAGTTTTTCTGAACTCCTCCGCCGTGAACACGTCCGTATAAGGATTAACGCCTTTTTCAAAAAGCACGTCGGGCGTAACGAAGCTGTTGCCAACCTCGTCCGAAGGATAGGAAAGCTGAACGACGAGCTTTTTAACCCCTTTGGAAATCCCTTTCAGAATCATAGAAAAACGGTTCCTCGAAAATATCGGCATGACAAGCCCCACGGTGTGATCGCCGAATTTTTCCGAAACGTCCTTTGCGATCTGATCGATCGTCGCGTAGTTTCCCTGAGACCTCGCAAGCACGGCTTCGGTAACCGCTATTACGTCCTTATCCTGAATGGCAAACCCGCCCTGTTTTGCCGCCGCTTCGACGCAGTCTGCGGTAATTTTAACAAGGTCGTCGCCGCGTCTTATGATGGGCGCTCTCACGCCTCTCGAAATTGTTCCCTGATAATCCATGATATTTCTCCTGTTTCAAAAAATGAAATGTATTTTTAGGTTATTTGTCTATATCGATGAAGAATTGCGGCATATGAAAGGTGCCGCAAAGCGTCGGGTTAAGCGCGAGCAGATTTTTTTCCGGTTCTCCGCCCTCAGTTTCTATCCTGTACGCGTTGAAAACCACTTCGCCGAATTTTTTTACGCCTACAACTTCGTTCGGAACGAAAATGTTGACCGAATAACCGTTTTCGCGCAAAAAAGCTTCCGCTTTAATCGATTTCGGGTTAAGTATTTCGATGTGAATTCCGTCTTTATTCAGAATTTTCGCAAAGAAAACCTTTCCGTTCGGCGCGACCTCGAGTTCGAAATATTTATGTCTGTCTCCGCACGTGCAGATAAAAACCTCAGCGACGTCGCCTTTATAAATAGGCGCGTTATCTTCGTCATACGCTGAAAAAAGCTTTGAATTTTCGCAATCGAATGCAAAAAACAATCCGTTTTCTCTTCTCTCGTATTCGATTTCCGTTTTAAACGGCGTATCTTCACCCGTTCTGTTGTCTTTCAAAAATGCTTTCATAAAAAATCTTCCGCCTTTTTACCATTCAATAATACCATAAAACCGAAAATAAATCAACGTTTTAAAGCATTCGGCTTAAAAGTCTTGATTTTTATCGCATTCTTTATTATAATTGATTTATGTCAACGAACGTTTTTTCGGACGAAACGAATCTGAGAAGAATAATTTCCGTGCATGCGCTTTACGGCGCGGGCTTGTTTTTCGCCGCAAACGACTCTAAAAGCAGGATAAAATACCCCGCTTTCAGCCTTATTTTTTGCGATAAAGGGGAAGCGAACCTTTCGTTTTCGTCAAAACAATTAACTTTAAAAAGCGGAGAATGCGCATTTTTCCCTCCGAACACCGAGTTTACGGCATCGGTTGCGAGCAAAAACGTAACCGTGTTTTACGCCGTGTTTTCGATGAAAGAAAACTCCGTTTCTCTGTTCTCGGGCAAGCCGATAGCCGTTTCGTCTTTCGGAAAAAGCCTGCTTATAAGGCTTCTGAAATTCTGCCCGCTCTATTTCAAAACGGATAAATACAACTCGATATCGCATCTCCCCGAAAGGCAGGAAGACTGTTCGCCCTTAACCGAACAATCGATTCGTCTCCTCCTCGAACTTTTCATCATCGAATGCATAAAACCCGCCGATAAGTCGATTATCACGCAGTTAAGCGATAACGACACCGCGACGGAATCGCAAAAAATCGCCTCTGAAATCTACGCCTACTTAACCGAACACACGCATGACAAAA
>JAJWOJ010000036.1 GCA_021635425.1 Clostridiales bacterium
AAATAGTTACGCTCGGCGAAGTGAAACTCGTCGGCAAAAGAGGCAGATTTGAAAAACAGCAGGAAATGACATCCGTTGCCATTTCAAAATTCTGGGCAGACTGTAAAAAAGAGGGTGTTACCGATAAAATTATCGGGCATATTCCTAAGGAAAACCCTGTGTTTCACGGGCTTTTAGGCGTGAGTATAGCCGCGGGCAGTAAGGATGGAAATAATACGTTCCCTTACGCGATTGCAAGCGAATATCACGGCGAACCCGTTGAGGACGGCTTGGAAGTTATAACGCTTCCCGCTTCGAAATACGCCGTTTTCACCGTAAAAGGGAGAATGCCCGAGGCTTTTGTGGAAATGTATTCGAGAATCTGCAAGGAATTTTTCGTTCAGAGCGGATATGAATACGGCGAAGGCGCGGAAATAGAAGTTTACCCGTCGGACGACGTTTTAAACCCCGATTTTACATGTGAGATATGGGTAGCCGTAAAATAAGACCATAAAATAAACCGAAAAACATAAAGCATGCTTTTATCCGCGATGAGGAAAACCCTTGTCGCGGATTTTTTATAATTAACAACGAAAAGCAGGGCTATAAGTCGATTATCGGGTATTTTTTACATTTTTGAAATTGGATTTGCGGCATGATTTGCATTTTTTCGCAGGGTGTGGTATAATATAGCCGATTAAAATTCGGGAGATAAAAAATGGTAAAACATATCGTTATGTGGAAATTCAGGGAAGGCACGGAAGAAAAAGCCGAGGAGTTTTTAAGCGGTCTGAAAGCGTTGAACGGGCAGATCGACGTTATCCGTTCGATGGAAGTGGGGAAAAACGAGCTTGAAAAGAACGATTGCGGAGCGGTGCTTATTGCAACGTTCGACAGTTTCGAAGACCTCGAAAAATATAAAACCGACCCGAGACACGTCGCTGTTTCTAAGCTTTGCAAGGAAATCAGAGAGTCGAGGCATGCCGTCGATTTCGAGTTCTGATTTTTATCGCGGAAAAAGCTTTTTTCGGCTCAAAATCGGTTTTTTTGTCATTTTGCGGCACGGTTTTAATCGTCTACGGTTAAAATTTGAAAAAAGAAAATAAAAAGAGGTCTCGTATAATTGCTTTTTACGATAAAATATAGTAGAATAATTTAGCGCGGTTATAATTATATTTTGTCGCGAAGAAAACCGGAGGGGTTAACCTTGCGGGATTAAGACGAAAAACGATAACCTTGTAATACAATCTTTGTAGGGCTTCCCGCCGGACGGCTGAAAATCGGAAGCGGGTATAAACATGAGAGAAAAGTTTTCGGACATGAAAAACAAAATAGAGCGTTTTGCCGCAAAGCCCGCTTACGTTTTTATCGTATGCATGATCGCGTTCGCGTTTCATGCTTTAGCACTTGATGCGACGGGGCTTGTCCTTTTTGCCGTCACGGGCGGGATTTTTCTTGTTATCTTTGACGATCCGAGACCTGCTTTCACCGTGATTTTCTGCACGGTGTTCGTCATCTCCACTCAGAACAGTAGCGGTCATTACGACGACGAGGCTGTGTATTTTTTCAAACCGGAAATTTTGACGACCCTTATCGTCGCGGGCGCGTTTTTGTTTGCGTGCATGATGATAAGGTGCGTAAAAAACAGGAAAAATCTCTTTTCGTTGAAGTTTATCGTTCCGTTTGCGATTTTTGCCGTAACTATATTTTTCTCGGGCATAAACAACGTCGTCAAATACGATTTCGGCAGAAACCTCATTTTCGTTCTCGGTCAGATAGCTTCCTATCTCGGCTTATATGTGATTTTTTCGTGCATTATAGACGATTTCGACGACCTTCACGATTATTTTGCCACGCTTATCGCGGGGATAGCTTTCCTCAATATTCTCGAAGTGTTGTACGTCTATTTTCTCAATATTCTCCCGCCCTTTGAATGGCTTCCCGAAAGCTGGCGCAGATGTATGCGTAGCGGCTACTTTTTCGAAAGCACGCGCCTTTGGAAAGCGCATATCGTTACGGGGTGCGGAGTGAGCAACACGATAGGCGCGCTTCTCGCTCTCTGCCTCCCCTCGATTTTCTATAAAATCGATCATTCGGAAAAATGGATATTGTATGAGATTCTGGCGTTTGCGGTTGTTGCGACGATCGTGCTGACGTTTTCGAGAACGGCTCTTGCCGTCGCCGCCATATTCTTTGTGATTTTAACGGTGAGAACGTTCATAAACGCAAAGGACAAAAAGAAACGGAAAATATTTTTGTGTATCACGTGCGGCGTCGTTGCCGCGATAGTAACCGCGGGTATCGTGCTTGTTGTCGTAAAACCGAATATTTTCGAGCTGTTTCTGCCTAAAAGTCTCGTAATGTGGGATCGTTTCGCACTTTGGGATATAGGGTTCGAAATGTTTAAAGAAAGCTCGGTTTTCGGCGTCGGATATGCGTATCCCACGTCAAACGAATATCTTATTACCAATTTCCAGGCTGCAAAGAGTATGTACAGAGCGCTTCTTCATAACTTTTTAGTGCAGAGCCTCGCGTCGTCGGGAATCGTCGGTACGCTCGGGCTTATCGTTGCCATAGCGTGGATAATGAAAACTCTTATCAAAGAGAAGTATGAAGGAAAATTTTATATACTGTGCTTTATTTTCGGGTTTATCGTGGTAACCCTTTTCGATATAATGTACGGCGTTCCGTATTACGTAATGTTTTTGATTCTGATGATCGTAATTGCGGAAAAATCCATAAAATCGGGCAAAAAAGCGGCGGCGAAAAACGAGCTTTGCGCCGCGGAGTAAGTTCGGACGCAATCGCTTTCGGTCGGTTGCGGAGTGATTTTAAACGATATTCAGGTAATTCAGGCAGGCGTTAAAGCAATAAGATGGGGAAATTTGCGGATATAAAAGACAAAACCGAATATTTTGCGACGAAACCCGCGTTCGTTTTTATTGTTTGTACGGTTGCGTTTATTTTTCACGCTTTTGCGTTCGATCTGGCGGGGATAATGACGTTTGCGATTGCGGGCGGTTTGTGTTACGTCATTTTTGACGACGTTCGCCCCGCGCTCACGTTCACGTTCACCGCGGTGTTTATCGTTTCCACGCAAAACAGCCCGGGTTACGGCAATTGGTCGGATTACTATTTTAAGCCGCAAATTTTAACGCCGTTAATTATCTCGGCGGCGTTTTTGTTTTTGTGCATGACTGCAAGGTGCATATTAAGACGGGAAAACTTCTTAACGGCGAAATCGCTTATTCCCGTAGCGGTTTTTTCCCTCTCGATGTTGTTGTCGGGTATAGGGAACGTTTCCGAAAATCATTATGCGGAAAGCGTTCTTTATGCTTTATACGCCGTTTTAACCTATCTCGGGCTGTATATTTTGTTTTCGGGCGCGGTTGATAGGGGCGAAGGTCTGTTCGATTATGCGGCGACTCTTTTTTCGGGGATATGCCTTCTTATCGCGACAGAAATTTTTTACGTGTATATTCTCAATTCCTTTCAGCCTTTCGGATTTCTTCCCGAAAACTGGAAACAGTGTATGCGCGGCGGAGTTTTCACCGCCGGATGGAAAGGGCTTCTTATAACGGGCTGGGGAGTGAGCAACGTTGCGGGAGAAATGACGGTCATGCTTCTTCCGTTTGTGTTTTATAAGCTTTTAAAAACCAAAGAAGTGGTCGTTTATGAACTTATAGCCTTGCTTTCCATGCTGGCGGGCGTACTCTCGCTGTCGAGAAACGCGGTGTTTTTCGGCGGAATTCTTTTTGTCGGATTCATGATTTATGCGTTTATAAAAACCGATAAAAAGCTCGTTTTCGGGATAACGTTTGCGGCGTTTATAGCGGCGGCTGTCGTCGTCGGAATAATACTTGCGAAAAACAGCAGCTTCTTCGTGATATTCAAAAGATTTATAGACTTGATAACCCAGAAAAGAGAATTTTCGACGGGAAGAGAAAAGCTCTGGGCGGTTGCCGCAAGATATTTCGAGGAAAACCCGATTTTCGGCGGCGGATTCGCAAAAGCTTTTTACGACGAGGCGATCGCCTTCGAGCATGCGGGCGGCGGAAATTTTTTCCAGACGCTTTTCCACAATTTTATCTTTCAGGCGGCGGGTTCGGGCGGAATCGTCGGGCTTATAACCTTAGGGTATTTTGCATACCGCTGCGTCAGGGTTTTTTGTTTAGGAAAATACGAAAACAAGCTTTATCTTGTTTGTTTCGCGCTTGCCTTTGCGGGTATGGCGTGTTTCGATATAATATATTTTATTCCGCACAGCGCGGCGTTTTTCGTGTTTGCGCTTGTGATTGCGGAGAAAAGCATTTCAGAGGGCAAGCCCCAAAATAATTCAAAGACGGAGGCGGAGTGATTATGAGCGAACAAAAGCCCAGAGTTGTCTTTCCGTTTGTAGAGGCGGGATTCGGGCATATCATGGCGGAAAAGTCCATTGCGGACGCTTTCGAAAAAAAATACGGCGAATATTTCGAAGTGGTTCGTTCCGATTTCTTTAAGGAATCGGGCAGTAAAGCCATGCAGAAGTATGAAAAAAGGCTTTGCGAAGAAGTCAAGATGTACAACAGAGTAAATCTTTACGGGTATATGACGATTGCCGCGATGAATATTTTCGGCGTGCGCATATCCAGTTGGTTCGTCATGTCCAAGCTTTATAAGGGGCTTTTCAAAGACTCGATGAAGCATATGGAAGAGCTTAACCCCGATTGCGTGGTGTCCACTCATTGGGCGACCAATTATTACGCGGAAAGGCTCAAAAAAAAGAACGGCGGCAAGAAACCGTATACGGTTATGTACGGACCGGACGCGCATTTAAATACCATGTTCCGCTACCCTTGCGATCTCGACACCATTTCCATTCCCGAAGGATATGAGCGCGCGCTCAGATATTTTCCGCGGAGATTCAACGAAGACAATTTAAAGCTCGTTCCCACGGCGATTAGAGAAGAGGCGTTTTCGGTGGAAAGAGATAAAACGAAGCTTCGCGCAAAGCTCGGGCTGAAAGATCGTTTCACCGTCCTTCTGATGGAGGGCGGCTACGGAATAGGGCTTACGGAGAAAATCTGTAATCTTATTGTCGAAAAAGATTTGCCGATAAACTTAATCGCTATAAGCGGTAAAAACCCCGAACTTAAGAAAAGACTTGACGATTTAAAGACGAAAAAGGGAGAAAAAGTCGATTTTTATCCTTTCGAGTTCTGTCAGAATATCCTTGAATACATTTCCGCATCCGATTTATATTTAGGGAAGAGCGGGAGCGGCTTGTTAGAGCCTGCGTTTTTCCATGTTCCGATCGTTGTAACGCACTCGGCAAACACTATCGAAAAGCTCATTGCCGAGCATTACGTGCAGGTCGGCGACGCGATAAGAATATTCGACTCCTCGAAATGCGTCGGTTTTATCGAAGAAGCGATGAACGGTTCGGAGAAATTTAAAAAGATGCAGGAATCCACGGAAAAATTGCAACAATTCGGCGGCGAGGGCATTGCCGACGCGATTTTCGATAAATTAAAGGACAGATACAATATAAAATTGCGCGAAGAAGACTGATTTTTTTTAGTTTTATTCGCAGACAGAAGTTTACTTAAAATTAACGCTTTTGCCTTGATAATCGACTTATAGCCCCACTTTTTGAGGTTAATCGGGTTTAATTCAAGCAAAAAACGAGGTGGCATTATGGCAAATTCCAATAAACCGCTTGTCGCAATAGTCGGAAGACCTAACGTAGGTAAATCGACGTTTTTCAACAAGATTACGGGGCAGAGACTTTCGATCGTGGAAGATACGCCCGGCGTAACGCGCGACAGGCTTTATGCCGACGCGGAATGGTGCGGCAAATCTTTCACGCTTATAGACACGGGCGGAATCGAGATAAAATCTCAGGACGAAATGTGGACGCATATCAAAAAGCAAGCCACGATAGCAATAGAGACGGCAGACGTTATAATTTTCTTCTGCGACGCGAAAACGGGGCTTACCGCCGCCGATTACGACGTTGCGGATATCCTTCGCCGTTCGGGCAAGCCTATAGTTCTTGCGGTCAACAAGCTCGACAACTATAAACAGGAAGTTCTTTTCGATTTTTACGAACTCGGTCTCGGTCAGCCGATAGGAATATCCGCGGAGCAATCGAAGGGTTTAGGCGATCTTTTAGACGAAGTTTGTTCCAATTTTTCGGCTTGCGAAACGGAAGAGGACGGCGAAAGGCTCAAAATAGCCATAGTAGGTAAGCCGAATGCCGGGAAATCGAGGCTTACGAACGCTCTTTTGGGTTATGACAGAACGATCGTTTCCGACATTGCGGGTACCACGCGCGACGCTATCGATACCCCCTTGGAAGTTGACGGAAAGAAATATACCCTTATAGACACCGCGGGTATAAGAAGAAAGCGTTCGGTTACGGAAGATCTCGAATATTACAGCGTTTTAAGGTCTTTTGCGGCTATTCGCCGCGCCGACGTGTGCTTAATCGTAATAGACGCGTTCGAAGGGCTTACCGAGCAGGACGTTAAAATCGCGGGGTACGTTCACGAGCAGGGCAAACCTTCCGTTATCGTAATGAACAAGTGGGATAAGGTCGAAAAGGACACCCATACGATAAACGGTTTCGAGGATAAGCTCAAATGCGACCTCGCGTTTATGGATTATTATAAATCGGTTTATATATCGGCTAAAAACGGGCAGAGAACGAACAAGCTTTTCGGGCTGTGCGAAGAGGTGTTTGCAAACGCGAACAAGCGCATAACCACGGGAACTTTGAACGACGTTATTTCCGACGCGGTGCGCGCGAACGAACCGCCCACGAAAAACGGCAGAAGGCTCAAGATTTATTATTGCGTTCAGGACGGAGTATGCCCCCCGACGTTTATTCTTTTCGTAAACTCTTCCGACCTAATGCATTTTTCGTACAGACGTTACATCGAGAATACGATCAGAAAAACGTTCGGTTTCGAAGGTACTCCTATCCGTATTTTCGTGCATGAAAAGCAAGAAGAAAAATAACGCATTGATTTAAAAATATGCGGCTATAAGTCGATTATCGACGAAAAACCCCCGTAAACGGCAAGTTAAAACCGTTTACGGGGTTTTTGATTTAAAGAGCCGCCCGCAAAGTTTTGCGGGCGGCTTATAAGTTAAAAGTTAAACGTTCGGAACCGTCGTTACGTATACGCGGCGGACGGCTTTGAAATAATCTCCTATTTTAGTTGCGAGAGCATATATCGTTTCGTTCGTAAGGCTGTTTTCGGGAACGATTTTTTCGAGAAGTTCGCCTACGGCGGGGAGACGATATTTAAAACAATAAAGCACGGCAAGAATCAGAACGGTCAGCATAAATCCGATGAAAATACCGAACATAACGCCGAGCGCTTTGTCTATGCCCGCAACGGGCGCTTCGATATAGCTTCTTAAAGGAATTCTTATAAGCTTGAATATTATCGTAACGATTATCCAAAGAAGAAGCAAAATAACCAGCATAACCGCCCATCTCGCGAAAAACGCGCCGCTTCCGCTCAAATTGTATTTAACGGCGGCTTCTTCGAGATTCGGTACGCTGATAAACGAAAAAAGCCCTTCGAGCGAGACGCATACGTTTTCAAGCGCGCCGCCGCCCGTAAATAACACCTTATATATCGGCGGTACGAGCAGAACGGCGACGATTAAAGCCACGAACCAGCCGAGCAGCGTCCGCAATTGTTTTGCAAAGCCGCGAATAAATCCTATTATGCCGAACAGAAGCATGATTCCTATGCAAACGAAATCTATCGGAGCCATAATTTCCTCCTTGTCTGTAAAATTGCAGTATATTGACCTCTTTTGATTTAAAAGAGTATAAATCCGCAAAATAATTATTTATTTAAGTCTATCACACAATTTTAATTTTTGCAAGCGTTTATTTAAAAATTTTAGGTGAATAATATATTTCATGCAGTACACCATTCCAAGTATCTCGGCAAACAACGCCGAAGAAACCGTTTTCAGAGCCTTAAAATCTCTTTTGGGCGGCAGATATCCCGTCTTTTTGTGCGTCGGCACGGACGCCGTCGCGGGGGATAGTTTAGGTCCGCTTACGGGAACGCTTTTAGAAAGCAATCTGCGCGGCAAAACCTACGTTTTCGGCACGCTCGACCGCCTTGTTACCGCTCTGGACGTGGACAGCGCCGCCGATTTCATCAAAAAAGTCTATAAAGGCGGGGTGATCGTCGCGATAGACGCCGCTCTCGGGTCGGGCGAAGAAGTCGGCAATATAAAAATAATCGATAAGCCTTTAAAGCCCGGGCTGGGCGTTAATAAAGACTTGAAAGAGGTCGGCGACGTTTCGATTATAGGCGTCGTGGACGGAAAAGGCGGCAAAGACCTTTCTTCGGTAAGGTTTTCCCTCGTTTATCGTCTCGCAAAGACCATTTCGGGCGGCGTGGAACGCTATTTCGCGCCCGCCGAATCCGCACGCTATAGCGCGCCGTAAATTTGCGCCGTAAGCTTGTTACGACGTAAAATTAAGCTCGGAAAGACGTTTTGCCGCCTCGAAAATCGTTTGTCTCGGGGAAAATGCCGCCATTCTGAAATATTGTTCGTTTTTAAGGTAAAAACCGCTCCCGGGGGTGGCGATTATCCCGCGTTTTTCGGCTAATAAAGCGCAGAATTCGCCGTCCGTAAAGCCTTTCGGGCATTTTGCGAAGACGTAGGGCGAATTGTTTCCGTCCGTATAAGAAAGGTTCGCGTATCTCAGCGCCGATTTTAAAATCGCGGCGTTGTCTTTGTAATATTTCACCCGCTTTTTCATTTCCGCTTTTCCTTCGCTTGTAAGGCAGGCGAGTCCGCCGCGTTGGGTTATGTAAGATACTCCGTTCGTTTCCAGTCCGCAAAGTCGTTTTTTCAGCAAATTCAGCTCTTTTTGTTCGTCGGGAATTACGGAATATCCCAAACGCAACCCCGTGAAGCCGTATCCCTTTGAAAACGAGCGTACTTCCACGGCGCATTCTTTCGCCCGCGGAATTTCGAAAACCGAGCGCGGCGAATCGTCCGATATATAATCGGAATACGCCCCGTCAAAGAGAATTACGGCGTTTTGCGATAGGGCGTATTCCGTCCATGCCGAAAGCTCGCTTGCGGACAGCGTTATTCCGCTCGGGTTTTGCGGCGAACAAAGGTAAATGACGTCGCAAGGCGTGCCGTATGGCGGATTGTTTCGCATTTTTTCGTCGGGGCGGGCAAAAATAAGTTCGTTTCCGCAAACTGCGGCGGCTTCGGCAAAGGCGGGGTAACACGGAACGGGCAGCAGAATTCTGCTGCCTTGTTTTATAAGAGAATTAAAGGCGAAAAGCTCGGTTTTTGCGCCGTCGTTTATGAAGATTTCGTCGCGGGAGAGCTTAACCCCTCTTTCGGCGTAGTCGGCGATTATCGCGTCCTTTAAAAAATCGAACCCGGTTGCGGGCGGGTAGCCGATAAAACCGTCCTTGAGGGAAAGCTTTTCGGCGGCTTCTTTCATCGCTTCCGAAACGCAGCCGAAAAGAGGCAGTTTTATATCTCCTATGCCGAGGTCGATAAGTCTTTCGCCTCGCTTTTTTTCTATCGAAACTCGCATTTTTGCCAATTCTTCGAATACGTAAGAGGTGGGGAGCGAGCGGAAATTGTTGTTTAATTGCATATTTTACTCCTCGACGTTTTATGAATTTTATATCGTTTCGCCCGTAAAAACAGGCGTGACCTCACTGCTTAAATAGGCTTTTTCATTGTCAAATTCCACAAAAAGCGTGCCTCCGCGCATGAAAATCGGATATTTTTTTAAATTGAATCCGAGAAGTTTTTTTGCCGCGAACGCCGTCGAAACAGCTCCGCTTCCGCACGAAAAAGTCGTTCCGGACCCTCTTTCGAACACGTCGCAGTATATCCCGTCGCTTCCGATTTTCGCGCTTTCGAGGTTGATTCCGTCATTGAAAATATTCGGGATATCCGCTCCCGAAAAAATTTCCGCGGCGGATTTTTCCGCACCGAAAACGACGAGGTGAGGGTTGCCCGCGTCAACCGCCGCATACGTCGCGCCGTCGCAATTTTTAAACAATTTTTTCAAAGCGTTATCGGCGATTTTGCTTATCGGTACAATCTTCGGAAGGGGAAAATCCGCACGGGCGAAAAAGCCGTTTTCCGAAGGAGATAACCTAACGGTGTGGCAAGCCGAAACCGTCCTTACGGCGACGGTTTTTTTCGCTGTTTTACCGATAATCCGCATAAACGCCGCCGAGCAACGAAGCCCGTTTCCGCACGTCTTGCCCTCCGAGCCGTCCGCATTGAAAATGCGCATGAAAAAGTCGCATTTTTTCGTTTCGTCGCGGTATACCGCGATAATTCCGTCCGCGCCGACGCCGAATCGCCTGTCGCACAGTTTTTTTGCGAGAGACGGGTAGTCCGCGCCCCGATTTTCTTCGCCGGAAACGTAAATATAATCGTTTCCCGCGGCTTGCATTTTTAGAAATTTCATGTAAAAAATATATGCAAAAGCGGCTCTTCGTATGCCGAAGAGCCGCCTGAATCGTTATGTTTAAAAATTAAGGGCGGAAAATTTTCACGCCGCTTTTCACTATCGAAAGGTCGAAATCGATATCGTCGTAAAGTTCGCCGTCTATCTGAATAGTGACGGGCTTGTCGAATTCGAGCCGTATATGTTCCACGCGCTCGAAAGAGGTGAAATCCTGCTTGAGGATGTTTCCTTTCATGAGTTGGATAAACGCGTGAGGAATTTTGCTTTTTTTAAGTTTTCCCGCCACGACGAAATCGAGTTTTCCGTCGTCGATTTCCGCTTCGGGACACATTCTTATCCCGCCGCCGAACTTCTTTCCGTTGCCTACGCAAGCGATTAAAGCTTCTTTTTCTTCGCGCTTTTCCGCGCCGTCGCGCATTATGTAAAATTTATAAAAAACAAACTTGATAAGCGAGATTACAAGGGATATGACATACTGCAATTTTCCTTTTAAAATCTTGCTTTTCCTGCATCTTTTCAGTATGTCGACGTCTATCCCGGTGCCGATGATGTTAAGCCCCCTCACGCCGCCGCATACCATATAATCGGTGGGTTTTGCTTCGCCGCTTAAAATAAGCTCCGCGGCTTTTTCGGGGGATAAGGGTATTTTTGCCGAGTCCGCGAAATCGTTTCCGCTCCCGCACGGAATTATCCCGAATTTAACTTTTTCCGCGTCTATTCCGTTGAACACTTCGTTCACCGTTCCGTCTCCGCCGAGCGCGACGATTACGTCTGACGTTTTCGAAAGCTCTTCGGCAAGGCGGGTGGCGTGGCGCGGCGCGTCGGTGTAATGTATCCGGTATTCCACGCCTTTTTCGTCGTAATATTTTTTAACGGCTTCGGCGCACTTTGCGGCTTTTCTGTTCTTCGCCGAAGGGTTTGCTATTATTTCTATCATCTTTTTTCCTTGTAAATTTTATCGGATATCCGCCATTATACTACATAATCCGCAAAAAAGCAATCGATTTAACGCGGGCGGTTTATTTGCGGCGGGAATGATAAAGCCGACGTTTGCAAAAGGCTTACCCGATGCCAGCCAAGAATAATACGAACCTCGGTCTTGCGGCGTGTTTTCAGGCGCAAAACCGTCTCTCTCTTTTTTTGTTTTTCGACAATAAAAATCCCGAAAATAAACTGAAAGTAAAATATTCGTTTTTTATTTTAATTATCCCGAAAAAAAATGCTCCGCGAAGTTGACAAACGGATGATATTATATATATAATAT
>JAJWOJ010000443.1 GCA_021635425.1 Clostridiales bacterium
TCTTTGCCGCAATACCGAAGAATACGCCCATCACGACGCTCCAAACGCCTGCGGTATAGAGTATTGCAAATGGGCGATTAAATCAGTTTGTATGTAGTTTTTCGGAATAGCCGTTATCCATAAACTTATAATAAATATGGATTTCTCGTTCGGCTGTTTTGTCTTTGACAACTTTTCCTATCGTTATTCGCTCAATCAGCTCGATACACATTTCGCGCGTCAGTTCTTCAGCGCTTGCATACTTCTTGAGCCTACGAATAAACTCGTCAACGTCGGCGGTATTTTTCTCGTTTTCAGTAACGATAGCTTCGCTTTCGGATACCCGCGCGCTTAAAGTTTTTTTCTCTTCGAGATACTTCTCCATAAGACCGATACATATCTCTTCGGGAATTTTCCCCGACACTTTATCTTCGTACACGCTTTGTATCAGTTTTTCAAGTTCCGCAAGGCGTTTTTTATCCGCAAGTAGGCGTTTCTTTTCTGCTCCGACTTTTACCGATGCCGATTGCTGCTTTCTCCGCATGAACTCCTCACGCTCTCGCCTTTCGTCATCAATGACAAGGCTCGCTTTAGCGCGTATATCGTTTAATACGATTTCCTGCAATTCGTTATGTCCGATCCAATGACTTGAACAAGCATATTTACCGACTCTCGTATACGTTCCGCAATTATAAAAACTTACGCGGCGAATACTTCCGTCTTTCTTCTTATTGTCCGTAAAGCCGTATTTTATTTTTCCGCCGCAATCGGGACAATATAATAGTCCTGCAAGCGGAAGTATAATGCCGGACTTTAGCCCTTTCGCGCAAGTATGGCTCTTTTCTATCTCCTTACATTTATCCCACAATTCCTGTGAAATAATCGGCTCGTGCGTATTTTTCACTATTACCCATTCATCCTCATCACGAAGAATTTGTTTTTTATTTTTATAGGATACCGTGGTTTTACGCATTTGCGTCAGATGTCCGAGATAGATAGGATTGTTCAGCATTTGCTTGACTATACTCCCGTGCCAGCGATGGAATCCGTTTTGTATGCCGTATTGCTCCTTATTAAAACGTTTTGCTCTGTAATCGCTCGGAACGGGTATTCCGTCTACGGTCAGGTCTGCGGCTATCTTTCTGTAGCCCATTCCTCTCGCTCGCATTTCAAAAATTCGCTTTACGACTTCGGCGGCTTCCGGATCCACGACAGGCAAACGATTTTCTCCGTCGCCTATCACATATCCGTAGGCGGCGATAGACGCGGCATATTTCCCTGTTTTCGCGTTCGATTCTTTTACCGCACGAATCTTTTTAGAAGTATTCGCACAATGCCACTCGTTGAACACGTTCATTATCGGCATCATATCCATTGCCGTACTGTTTTTATCCGCCGTGTCGATATTGTCGGATAAAGCAATGAAACGGATATTGTAAAGCGGAAATTCGTAATCGATATATCTTCCGACTTCGATATAGTTTCTGCCGAAACGGGAAAGGTCTTTTACAATCACTATATCCAACCTACCCATGTGAACATCGTCAATCAGTCTTTGCACTTCGGGACGGTCAAAATTCGTTCCGGTGTAGCCGTCGTCCACATACTCGCCTGCTATCTTCCAGCCTTTTTCTTCAACGTATTTCGTAAGCATTAGCCTTTGATTCTCAATGGATATCGACTCTCCTGCTCGTTCGTCGTCTTTTGAAAGTCTCAAGTATATTCCTGTTCTATTCGATTGTATTTGCTTTGATTTCATTTATTTTACTCCTCTGAAGTCAAAGCGGTCAAATTCAATGTGTTTATATTATAGCACATAAAACAAAATTTTACAAGCTCGACTCCATGCAAAAGGGCGACTTTCTTCAAATCGCCCCTCTTCTTTTTTCTCTCTATTTATTTTATCCCCATTTCGCGATAAGCTCGCTCCAAGGCTATCTCTTGTAA
>JAJWOJ010000037.1 GCA_021635425.1 Clostridiales bacterium
TTTCTTCTTTCTTCTGAAGACCTTCGCCCATTTCGTAACGAACGAATCTTCTTACGGAAATCTTTTCGCCGATCTGAGCGGTAGCTTCGATGATTACCTGCTCGATAGTTTTAGAAGGATCTTTAACGTATTTCTGGTTAAGAAGGCAGTTGTCTTCGTAGAAAGTTTTAATTCTTCCTTCAACCATCTTGTCAACGATCTTCTCGGGCTTACCCTCTTCGAGAGCCTGCGCTCTTAAAATGCTCTTCTCTTTTTCGAGAACTTCTTCGGGAACTTCTTCCTTAGACACATACTGGGGATTTGCCGCAGCGATCTGAAGCGCGATGTCGTGAACGAGAGTTCTGAACATATCTCCGTTTGCAACGAAATCCGTTTCGCAGTTGACTTCGAGAAGCACGCCTACTCTTCCGCCCATGTGAATATAGCTGTCTACGATACCTTCCGCAGCGATTCTGCCTGCCTTTTTAGCCGCCTTTGCGATTCCCTTTTCTCTGAGGTAATCGACAGCCTTGTCCATATCGCCGTCGCATTCAACGAGAGCGTTTTTGCAATCCATCATGCCTGCGCCCGTTCTTTCGCGAAGGGTCTTTACGTCGTTTGCCGTGTAATTAGCCATACTGATTTTCTCCTTGATATTTTTAGTCTCTTACGGGAAAATTTCGTTTCTCCGCAAGTTTTAAGCGCGGAAACCGCGCCCTGAATAAATTTACGCTTTAAAAAATTACGCTTTTAAATTAAAAAAATACGCTTTTAAAGCTTTTCGTCCGCCGAAAAAAATCGGCGAACGATTTTTATTGTTTAAAACTTAAGCTTCGACGGGAGCTTCTTCGACGGGAGCTTCTTCAGCGGAAACTTCCTCTTCTTTAACTTCCAAAGTAGCGGGTTCGTCGTCAACGACGTTACGTCTTACGGCGTCCTCGCCCTGCTTAGCTTCGATAACCGCGTCCGCAATGATGGAAGCGATGAGCTTAACCGCTCTTATAGCGTCGTCGTTACCCGAGATAACGTAATCGACAAGGTCGGGATCGCAGTTGGTATCGGTGATTGCGACAACGGGAATGTTGAGCTTTCTCGCTTCCTTAACCGCGTTGAGTTCGCAGTTGGGGTCAACGACGAACATAACGCCGGGAAGAGCTTTCATCTCTCTGATACCGCCGAGGTTGTGAAGGAGCTTGTCTCTTTCCGCTTTAAGACCTAAAACTTCTTTCTTGGGAAGAAGCTCGAATTCGCCCGTCTTTTCCATGTTGTCGAGCTTGTTGAGCCTTTCGATTCTCGTTCTGATGGTCTTGAAGTTGGTGAGCGTACCGCCGAGCCATCTCGAATTTACGTAGTACATTCCGCATCTTTCCGCTTCTTCGCGGATAGCTTCCTGAGCCTGCTTTTTGGTTCCGACGAAAAGAACGTTCTTTCCCGCCTTAACCTGGTCTACGACGAACTTATAAGCTTCTTCGACAAGGTCGACCGTAATCTGAAGGTCGATAATGTGAATACCGTTTCTTTCGCCGTAAATGTACTTTTTCATTTTGGGGTTCCATCTTCTCGTCTGGTGTCCGAAATGAACGCCTGCTTCGAGAAGCTGTTTCATAGAAGTTACTGCCATAATGATTTCCTCCGTTATTCCTCCCCGAATCCTTTTTTATTGCCGCCTGACCGCCGATTCGAATTATAATTTTCGGCGGCACGAAGAGCCGCAAAGACCCGAGTGTGAATTTTATAGCTTGTTTATTTTACCATATAAATCGGATTTTGGCAATCGATTTTACGCTCCTTTTCAAATATAATTGTAAAATTTACCGATTTTTTGCCGCGATTTACGGAAAAATATTACTTTCCGTCGTCGTCTGCGGCCGATTTGCGCTTTTTCGCCATGACAACCGCGACGATGACAACCGATACAGCCGCAACCGCGAAGATTATTCCGCCCGTTACGAGCGCGCCCTTCACTATGCTTTTTTCTTCGGCTTTAAGCGCGTAAACGTAAAGTTTAAGTTCGCCGCCCGTATCCTCGGCGACGTAAACGTAATTCTTTTCGCCGCTTATCTCCGCGCGCATGAACGCCGCGGGTATCGTTTTCGTTTCGCCGTATTTTCCGCTCGCAACGCCTTCCGCCGTAACGCCCGAAATGAGTTTATCGCTCTCGAAAACATACATGTTCCCGCTTTGCATGGGGGCGTCGAGAAAAAGGGTTATTTTGCCGCTTCTGCTTTTAAAAATAGTCGGTTTATCGACTTCGGCGGGGGTTTTTACGTTCCGATCGAATTTTATTTCAAAGGTCGCCGAACCGTTTTCGTTACGCTTTTTGAAGGAAACCGAAACGCCCGCATTCGTCCCGTCCGAATAGCAAATAACGTTACCCTTCTTCCCTTCGCCGCCGAAGGAAGTATACCCCGTTTTGTCGGATATCGCGGCGTGAGATATGTTGTTTTTGGAAACCGTTTCGTTCTCCGTAAAATCGCCCGAAGAATTCGTTTTGCCGAATCTGAAAACGTAAACTTCGTTTTCGCCGTATGCGTTGCCGAGATAATTCGGCCCGTAAGTCCTTCCGTCGGGCGATACGTAGCCGTTATCTTCGTTCACGCGGTAAACGATGAACGCGCCGTCCGTAAAGTCGTTGGAAAGCCCCTCCCCGTAACCGATTTTTTCGCGATATTCTATATAAAAACTCTCTTTTCTCGCCGAAAATTCGGGAAGAACGAGTTTATACGCTTTGATTTTACCCTTTCCGCTCTCGGTTGAAAACAAATCGTATTCTCCGCTTTGAAGAACGGGCGCGACGTTTTCGCCCTCGCTTAAAAATCCGATTTTATAACGCGTATACGTTAACGGCATCGCGGGGATCCCGCCGTAACTCGCCGCCATGATATCGAGTTCGCCGACGGCTTCTTTTCCCTTGTCCGTATAAGAATACAGATCGGCGGCTCCCAGAACGTGCAGAAATTCGTGACAAATCGCCGCGGAAGAGAGATTTTCACCTGTTACCATCATCGGCAAAGGCATAAAAATATAGTCGTTAATCGACTTATTGCCTAATTTTTGCTCTTTGATCTCGGTTTCGGAATACTTGTCATCCACATAATATGCCGCCCCGAGTTCGCCTGCATTAAAGGTTAAAAACCTGCCCTGTTTCGCCCACAAAAGGCTGTTCGCCGCGGGAATGGACGGCAAATCGAACACAAGCGTTATACAATCCGCCGCGCCGTCGTTATCGCCGTCTGTATTTGCTTTCAATCCCTTTTCGTTAAGCTTTCGGATCGCTTCGGCGACAAGTTCTTCCGTTCTTAAAAAAGCTTCCGCCGATTGTTTATCTCCGCGAGGGTCGGGCGTTCCGCCCTTGTACGTTCTGTTATCGTAGCCGACCTCGTTTATAAGCTCGTAACCCTCTTCGCTTTCCGCATATGCGGGCATGTAATAATCGGAAGAATTATCGAGAGTAATTTCGCCGAGAATCTCCGTCGAAACGGAGATCTTTCCCTCGGAAACGAAAGAAATATAGCCCTCGAGCGAATTTCCGCCCGCAGAAAACACGGCTTTCGCCCGTTCGGTTTTTTCGTTCGTAAACCCTTCTCCGCCCGCAAAATTCACAAACACGGCGGAATTTATGATTTTTTTATCGTCGCCCTTATCGATTTGTCCTTTCCCGCACGAAACGGCGAAAACGACGAGCGAAAAGACGGCAAAAACAGTCGCGATTATCCTTTTCATACGACAATTATACAGCCCGAGCGTAAATTTTTCAAGCATAATGACGGGATTTTTTTAATTTTCGACTTCATTTTCCTTCTTTCGACCTCTTCTCCGAGTTTCCGCGGCGTAAAACGATATATAATCGAGCCATGAAAAATTTCGGTTTGAAAAGACCGTTCGGTCTTAAAAAGTTCATGAAATGCCTTCTCGCCTTTGCGGGATACACCCTTTTAACGTTTGCCGACGGACGATTCGCCCCGTTCTCCGTAGCTCTTCTTTCGGCGAATTTATACGTCGGTTTGCCTAAGGCTGCAATGTTTACGCTGTATTTACTGCCCTTTGCCGCGTCGTTTTCGCCGATGATAATTCTGTACGGATTTTCGGGCGGGGCGGTAATTCTCGTATTTTACCTCGTCGCGGGTAAACTCGGAAAAAAACCGTCCTTTTCGCTCGCGTTTGCGATAACGGCAGCCGTAGTGCCGTATGTGTTTTTATCGGACGCATACAACGTAACCGTGCGGGCAATCGTCGCGGGAGTTACCGTTCCGCTCGGGTTCGTATTCGTTCCGGCGGCGAAAGTATTCATAATAAAAGGGCTTAAATATCGGCTTTCGACGGACGAACTCGTTTCGGCGGCGATTTTATACATACTTGCGGCATACGGCGGAATCCGCATCTTCTCGCTGCCCGTTTACGAAGCGTTTTCGGTGCTACTCATCCTTTTATCCGCTTCCGTTTTAAAAAGAAGCCACGCGCCGACGGTAGCGATTATCGCCGCCCTTCCCGCATTCTTGTTCACCGAAAACGCGGCAATGCTCGCCCCGCCCGCCTTATACGGTCTCGTCGCGGTGTGCTTATGCCCGCACTCGAAACTCGCGACCGGGATAGGAATTTTAGTCGTTAAGCTCCTTTTGTGGAATTTCACGGATATTTATTCCGATTGGCTTACGTGGATGCAATGCGCGATAATCGCGCCGGTGTGCCTGTATCTGTTCATCCCCTCCAAAGTATTTGCGAATATACGCGACAAACTTACCGTTTATAAGGACAACAATCTCGGAAAATACGCGCTCAACAGAAGCAGACTGAGCATTTCAGGCAAGCTTTTCGAAATCTCTTCGGTATTCGACGAAATGTCCGCATCCATCAAAAAACTTTCCGAAAACGCGGACGAGGAGAAACAGGCGACTGCCGATATGGGCGACGAACTCTTCGTAAAATGCTGTTCGGGCTGTAAAAAATTGTCCGAATGCAGAAGCAGGCTCTTCCCGTCCGACGACGACCTCGGGAAAATAGTATCCCTTGCAACCGCAAAAGGCAGGTTAAATCTAGCCGACCTGCCGTCCGCGTTTTCTTCAAAATGTTCGCATCAGGAAAAAATCGTGGAAGCGGCAAACGACCTCGTCGCCCTTTCCGAGCGCGAACTTTTAAAAGCGGAATCTATGAAACACGGGCGGGAACTCATTCTCGCGCAGACGGACGGACTTAGCGAAGTTCTCAAAAACATAGCCTGCAAAACGAGCATGCGGCTGGAAACCAAAGGCGAGCTTGCGGGCGCGATTTCCAAAAATCTTTTAAGCGCGGGCATTTACGCTTACGAAACGCAGGTTTTCGGCGAAGGCAACAACATAGAAATAAACGTTCTGCTTCCCAAAAAGCAGGCGACGAGCAAGCTCCTTTTGAAAGCCGTTAAAGAAATAATCGGTTTTTCGGTGACGATGACCGACGTTTTCAACGTTTCGGAAGAACTCACCGCGATAACTTTAAAACGCACGCCCCTTTTCGACGCGGCTTTTTCGGTGGCGCAAAAGACAAAATCGGACAAAGAAAAGAGCGGCGACACCCATTCCGTAACGAAAATATCCGAAGGAAAATTTCTCATCGCCTTAAACGACGGAATGGGGAGCGGAAAAAAGGCTTCCGAAACTTCCGCCACGACCATTTCTCTCATAGAAACGTTCTATAAAGCCGAACTTTCTTCCGAGACGGTTTTATCCACGGTGAATAAAATTTTATCGTTCAACGGCGAGGATAATTTCACCGCGCTCGATATCGGCGTTATAGATTTGTTTTCGGGCAGCGCGGATTTCATCAAAATCGGCTCGCCGTATTCCTTCGTCATAACGAAAGACGCCGTGAAAATCGTCGAGGGCAGTTCCCTTCCTCTGGGAATTTTAGACGAGCTTCACCCCACCGTCTGCAAAACCGAACTTCACTCGGGCGACGTGGTGGTTTTCGTGAGCGACGGAATTTCGGACGCTTTCGGCTCCTCTTCCGATTTTATCGATTTTCTTTCCGCTCAGCGCGCCCTTAATCCGAAATCGCTTGCGGACAATATTTTAGAAAAAGCTCTTCTCTTAGACGGACAGGTCGCCAAAGACGACATGACGGCGTTTTGCGTTCGCATCTTCAAAAAAGCCTCATAATTTTCGGTTCTGACGTCATCAACCTTCAATAGTGAGCCTATAAGTCGATTATCGGTCATAAATATATTTTTTGCACTGCCACGAAAAAACGGCGCGGCAATAAAAATTTCAATATACCGATTTAATATCGTTGACTTATACACGCCCGACGATTATAATTAGCCTTAGACTAACTTATATATACGAAAAGGAAAAATTTATGACTCTGGCACAATTGAAAACGGGACAAACCGCAACCATCACGGCGGTCAACGGCGAAGGCTCTCTTCGTTGCAGACTGCTCGATATGGGGCTTATCCCGAAAACGAAAGTAACGTTGCAGAAAATCGCGCCGATGGGCGATCCGATCGAAATTCACATCCGCGGGTACGAGCTTACGCTTCGGAAAGAGGAAGCGGAGAAAATCGACGTCAAGGAGAATTAAACAAATGATATTCGCTCTTGCAGGCAATCAGAACTGCGGAAAAACCACCCTCTTCAACGCATTGACGGGTTCGAATCAGCACGTCGGAAACTTTCCGGGCGTTACGGTAGACAGAAAATCGGGCGAGATAAAGGGTCACAAAAACGATTCCGTGGTCGACCTTCCGGGGATTTACTCTCTCCGCCCTTACACTCAGGAAGAAATCGTCACGCGCGATTTCATAATAAACGAAAAACCCGACGGAATAATAAACATCGTCGACGCAACCAATATCGAGCGCAACCTCTATCTCACGCTTCAGCTTCTCGAACTTAAAGTTCCCACCGTTCTCGCTCTCAACATGATGGACGAAGTGCGCGAAAACGGCGGAAGCATAGACGTTAAGAAAATGAGCGACGCGCTCGGCATACCCGTTATTCCGATAAGCGCGGCGAAAGGCGAAGGAGTTTCCGAACTCATCGACAAGGCAATCGACACGGCGAAAAACAGGATTAAACCTCAGAAATACGATTTCTGTTCGGAAGATTCGCCCGTACACCGCTGCATGCACGCAATAGTCCACCTCATCGAGGACCACGCCGAAAAACTCGGCATTCCGCCGCGGTTCTGTACGGCAAAGCTCATCGAGGGCGGCGACGATATGGCGGATAAGCTCGGACTCGACGAGAACGAGCGCGAACTTATCGAACACTGCATCGTTCAGATGGAAGACGAATCGGGGCTTGACAGAAACGCCGCGCTTGCCGACATGCGTTATTCGTTTATCGAAAACGTGGTGGCAAATTCCGTCGTCAAATGCCACGAAAGCAAAGGTCACGCCCGCTCGATGAAAATAGATAAAGTTCTCACGGGGAAATATACGGCTATCCCGGTATTTTTCGGAATTCTTTTCCTCGTGTTCTTCCTTACCTTCAACGTCATCGGAAAATACCTTTCCGACCTTCTGGAACTCGGAATCTCCGCGCTTTCGGGCGTTACCGACAAAGCTCTTTCCGATTACGGTTTGAACCCCGTCATCCACGGGCTTATAATCGACGGCATTTTCACGGGCGTAGGTAGCGTTTTATCCTTCCTTCCCATCGTCGTAACCCTCTTTTTCTTCCTTTCGATTTTAGAGGATACGGGATATATGGCAAGGGTCGCGTTCGTTATGGATAAGCCGCTCAGAAAAATAGGACTTTCGGGAAGAAGTTTCGTTCCCATGCTCATGGGCTTCGGCTGCTCCGTTCCCGCCGTTATGGCAACGAGAACGGTTTCGTCCGACAGAGACAGAAAGATGACGATACTTTTAACTCCGTATATGAGCTGTTCGGCGAAAATCGCCATTTACGCGGTATTCACGCAGGCATTCTTCCCCAAATACGGCGCGTTCGTGATGATGGGGCTTTACCTTTTCGGGGTGATACTCGCGATACTCGTCGCGCTCGTTTTAAAATCGACGAAATTCAAAGGTCAGCCCGTTCCGTTCGTAATGGAACTTCCCAACTACCGTCTGCCGTCGGCAAAAAGCGTAGCTCTGCTCCTCTGGGAGAAAGCAAAGGACTTTTTGTCGAGAGCTTTCACCGTCATTCTGCTCGCAACCGTTATAATATGGTTTTTGCAGAGTTTCGATTATAAGCTCAATTACGTAACCGACGGCACGCAGAGTATTCTCGCATACATAGGCAAATTCATCGCGGTAATCTTTAAGCCGCTCGGCTTCGGTGACTGGCGGGTCGTAACCGCGCTCATATCGGGCTTCACGGCAAAAGAAGCCGTGGTTTCATCGCTCGCGGTGTTATCGGGAACAAGCGCGGACATGCTCTCCGCCGTCCTTCCGTCGATGTTTACTCCGCTCTCCGCAGTAAGTTTCCTCGTGTTCACCCTTTTATACACTCCTTGCGTTGCGACGATTTCCACAATCCGCAAGGAATTCAAATCGTTCTGGGCAACGCTCGGCATAGTCGTGATGCAATGCCTCGTCGCTTACGTCGCGGCTCTTCTGATCTTTCAGGTCGGAAGTCTGTTTATCTGACTTAAAGCGGCGGCTATGAAACAAAGTATCGGTTCGGAGACGTACATGGCAAAATGAAACCTTTGGATTATATTCTCATAATAGTTCTGACGATAATAATAGGGCTTGCCCTTTTCTTTACGATCCGCAACGCCCGCCGCGGCAAAGGCTGCGGAGGCGGCTGCGGGGGCGACTGCTCGAAATGCGGAATGTGCGGGCATGTAAAAAAGCCCGCCGAAAAGGCAGACGAAACCGAAAAAACGGCGAAAGACACGGCGGACAAAACGGAAAACACACTCGCCGAAAAAACAGGCAAAATGCCAGACGATAAAGTTAATCACGAGTGAAATAACGGGCTATAAGTCGATTATCGGCTAAAATTCGCGGCAACGCTTACCTATTACAAATCGCGATAATCAGGTTACGGCTCGGCTTTTATCCTCCCCCGCAAGACGCTTTGCAAGTTTTCACAGATATATTTTACGTTTTACATTGCAATCGGCGGGGATTTATGGTATACTGAACTTAACCGCGAGTTCAAACGCAATCACTCGTGGCTAACCGCGACGATATGCGGTTAAAAGGTGGAATTATGTGGCTTTATTTTATTTATTACGGTTCTTTTATAATTGTAATCCCCGGCATAATCATTTCGATAATATGTCAATGTCTTATATCGTACAGATATAAAAAGTATTCGAAAGTTCAGTCGCGTTCCATGTGGAACGCACACGAAATGAGCGATATGATTTTGGAAAGGCAAGGGATAAATTCGGTAGACATACAGAAAATACGCGGAAATTTAACCGACAACTACAACCCGTCTACCGACGTTTTAAGCTTATCCGAAAATGTTTACGACGGAACGGATATCGCGTCTCTCGGCGTTGCCGCGCACGAATGCGGGCATGCCGTGCAGAAACACACCGGGTCGTTTTTGATGACTCTCCGCTCAATTTTAGTTCCGATAACGAATATCGGTTCGCGCTTAGCCGTTCCCGTTGCGGTAATCGGCGTTATTTTAAGCTTTTTTATCAATCAGCAAACGGCGGATATAGTAATCGCGATCGGCATCGCCATGTATTCGCTCACGACGATTTTCGCCCTCGTAACTCTGCCCGTCGAAATGGACGCGTCCCGCCGCGCGATAAAAATGCTGTCGGAATCGGGAGTTTTGGCAAGCGACGAATTGCGGGGAGCAAAAAAAGTGCTTTCGGCGGCTGCGATGACTTACGTCGCGTCGCTCCTCATATCTCTCCTCTATCTTTTAAGATTTATCGCGATAATCGGCATGACGAGAAATCGTCGCAGAGATTAAAAATCGATAATCGGCATGACGAGAAAATCGTCGCAGAGATTAAAAGCCGCTAATCGGCATGACGAGAAACCGTCGCAGAGATTAAAAGCCGCTAATCGGCATGACGAAAAACCGCCGCAGAGATTAAAAATCGATAATCAGAACGCAAATAAGCCCGCCGCTCGGCAATTCCGAGCGGCGGGCTTTCCCTTTCCCCCTTAAAATATTTTATCAGTAAACGAAGTAAACAACCTTATATTTGCCGTCGTTGACCATTTTGGTTACGGCGCGTTTTAATTTTCCGCGGGTTTCCTCGGGCATCGCACCCGATTTCCGGTTTATTTCGTCCAAAACGAGTTCGCCGAGCGGTCTGCCGAAAACTTTCGCTTCCGAAACATTCCCCTCTCTCGTCTCCTCCGAAATGAAGTCGATAAAGTCCTCGCACTGCTTTTTAGTCCCCGAAATGGGGTTCACCGAAGCTTTTACGCCCACTTTCACGACGTGTAAACTCTCCGTTTCCGCCGTAATCTTAACGCCGTAACGATTCCCCTGCTTAACGAGAGTCGGCTCGCCTATCGCGACGTCTTTTTCGGACGGAAGAACTATTCCGTAACCCCTTTCGTCCGCCGCTTCAAGCCCCGAGCGAATACGGTCGTATTCCCATTTCGCCTTTGACAAATCGCGGACAAAACTCATGAGTTTATACTCGCCGTCGATGGTTTCGCCGCACGTTTCGGAAATTACTTCATAGAAAAGGCTTTTGTCTGCATTTACTTTCACGCACACTTTACCCTCGCCCGCGTCCACCTTTACGCCCGCGGGGATAAGCTTATCTACGGTCGCAATGCAATCTTCGAGGCAACGCTCGTCCTTCATTTTGTTCATCTTCGCCGAAGCTTCCTTAACGGCGGAAATTATCTCCGAAACAACTCTGTTTTCAGGCGGCAGAGCGCAAAGCCAATCGGGAAGGTCGATATCGGCGGACTTAATCGGGAACTCGGAAAGGGCTTTTTCCATCACCAGAGTAAACCCGTCCTCGCCGCAATTCAAAACGTCGATCGCAACAACCGAAACTTCGTATTTTTTCTCCATTTCGGCTTTAAGTTCCTTAGTTTCTTTCGCTTCGGGATTTTTGGTGTTAAGGCAAATTACGAAAGGCTTACCTATCTTTTTAAGCTTTTCGACGGTGATTTCTTCTGCTTTTTCGTAATTTTCGCGCGGGATATCGGTTATGCTGCCGTCCGTCGTAACGACGACGCCTATCGTCGAATGCTCGGAAATAACTTTATCGGTGCCTATTTCCGCCGCCTTTTCAAACGGAATAGGCTCTTCCTGCCAAGGGGTTTGCACCATTCTCGGGTTGCCGTCCTCTTCGTGACCGATCGCCCCGTCAACCATAAAGCCAACGCAGTCGATAAGTCGCATTTTCGCGGTTGTTTTCCCGCCGAAAGTAACCTTCACGGCTTCCCCCGGGATAAACTTAGGCTCGGTTGTAGTAACGGTTTTGCCCGCGCCCGATTGCGGAAGTTCGTCGGTTGCGATTTTTTTCTTATTTTTACCCGCAATATTCGGCATCATCAGAAGTTCGGCAAACCTCTTAACGAAAGTGGACTTCCCCACTCTCACAGGTCCGACCACGCCGACGTAAATATCCCCGCCCGTTCTTTTGCCGATGTCGCTATAAATATCGTATTTTTCCATAAAAACTCCTTAGGCGCAAAACCCCTTGCGGAGCCGCACGCAGCTTACGATATATTTTATTATAGCCCTATCGGAATTATTCTTAAAACCCGAAATTTCCGCCCGAACAGGAAAAGCCTTATCGAAAAAATTTTACTTTTACTGATATTCTACTAATATACTATTATAATG
>JAJWOJ010000444.1 GCA_021635425.1 Clostridiales bacterium
CCAAGGGGAATTATACGACAATATCTTTCCGAGAATTATATCGGACGAACTTTGGGATAAGGTAAACGCAATAAACGAAGAAAACAAACTTGCGCCGAGTCGTAAAAAAGAAATTTTCGACTATATCCTTTCGGGAAAACTTATATGCGGAGATTGCAAGCACAGAATGGGCGGCGAAAGCGGAACTTCTCATACGGGTGCGATTCATTACTACTATATTTGCCTTTCAAAACGTCGCAAGCGTGCAAAATGCAATATGAGCAGAGTGCAAAAACAGTTTATCGAAGATACGGTGATAACCGCAACGACACAAATGTTATCGAGCGTGAACAATATCAAGAAGATTGCGCAAAGCATATACAACGTACATAAAAAAGAAACCGCAGACAACACGGCTTTGAAACTGATTGAAAAGAAACGCGCCGAGGCGGTAAAAGCGCAGAATAATATCGTAAAGGCAATCGAGCAAGGCATAATCACCGAAACGACGAAAAGCCGTCTGACCGAACTTGAAAATCTAATATCACAATACGACATGGAAATCCTTAAAGAAAAAGCCCGCAGTTACACATACTTAACTGCGGACGACATAGAGATGTATTTGAGTAAATTCGTGTTCGATAATACGGACGATATAAAGGTGCGAAAACTAATAGTAAATGCCTTTGTTCGGGAAGTGATACTTTATGACGATGAGATTGTGATTACCTACAACTTTACGGATAGCCCTGAACACCTGAAACTAACGAAAGAATACGTCACAAAAACAGAAAACGAAATAGAAACGGCGGATAAAACCGCTATTTCTTCTAAAACAGGTTCGTACAAATTATGCCACACGGCACCAAAAAAGCAGGTTTTTCAACCTGCCTTTTTTATGCCTTGAATTTTGCAAATTCCGACCTTGCAAAATCGATAGAGATATGCGTGTATATAGATAGCGTTGTGTTAAGCGTTTTGTGTCCTACGAGATTTTGAGTTACGTTTATGTTTATTCCGCTTTCCGCGCATCGCGTAATAAACGTATGCCGTAAGTCGTGTAGTTTGTGGTTCGGGCAAACCTGTTTGAATAAGTGCGTCAGCGCATCCGCGCTGTACGGGAAGACGAATTCTTCGTCGGAGTGTCGTTTCCGTTGTTCGGCCATACGAACGCTGAGGCTTATATTTTCCGGAAACCGCCATACCTCCCGAACTTAAGCCGGCGGTTGCAGATTTTAATCGCTTGTATCATATAACGGATAAAAGCGATCCGTTATACAAAATAATGGACAGCATTTCGGACGCCGAAAAAACTTTTTCCAACGACGAACCGGCAACGTATCTGCCTTCGGCTTTAATTCAGATTCTCTATCACCTGAAACACGCGTCTTCTACGGAATAATCCGTAGGAGCGTCTGACGACACCGTAAATAAAATACTGTCGTATATAGACGAACATATAACCGAGCCGTTAAATGCAGAAATTATAGACGAAAAGCATTATGTAAGCAAATCGTGGCTTTCGCAGAATTTCAAAGAATATCTCGGTATGAGCCTGAAAAAATATATAAATCAAAAAAAGATGCTTTTGATCGAACAACTTATTCCGACGGGATTTTCCATAAGGCGTCTTACCGAAGAATATTCTTATAACAATTACACCACTTTTTTCAAGCAATATAAGCAATATGCAAAAAAATCGCCGAGCAGTAACAAAAACAAACCTAACGCCACAAAATAAAGCCATAAAAGCAGAACCCGATTCGATCTACAGTCGAATCGGGTTCTGCTTTTATTTCTTAATGCGAACATTTCTAAATATCGGGTCGAACTTCGGCAATATCGTTAAACCGTTTGTTTCCCAGAATCTGCTTTTCCGAAAGGTGGCAATGATAGTCGAAAATAGGCATATCCTTTGCGTAAGTTTCGTAAAGTTTTACCGCCG
>JAJWOJ010000445.1 GCA_021635425.1 Clostridiales bacterium
TTTCAATGCTTAAAATGATAAAAAAATGTCGGTCTATAAGAAAAGACTTATAGATCGACGCACTTGGTGTGCCTGACAGGATTCCTCCGCTCACAATAAGCCGTGCCATATATAAAACTATGCGAATCAATGCGTTTTATCCCGCCTTTTCATGTTCGCTATCTCGCGACGGGGTGGCAAACAACCGTTTCATCGGTTATTTGACCGCATTGCTTTTGTGGAAGTTCCAGCCGGTGGATGCAATGCGGTTACCCACCCGTTCGAATCCTGTTTTGATACTATATAAAAAGCCGCCGCAGATGCGGTAGCTTTTTACATGGTGTGCCTGACAGGATTCGAACCTGCAACCGTCAGAATCGGAATCTGAAACTCTATCCAATTGCGCTACAGGCACATAAAGAAAATTTCGAGTGCGGTTTTGCATGCCTTTTATAAGTTGCCTTTTATGGCGAAGCCCTGATTAAAAAGGTTTTCGGCAAAATTGCGGGCTGAAATTTTCAGAAAATAATTCTCCGCGTCGCAAAAAATATTTTCGTCGTATCGTAATAAATCTTCGCGACACTTAAGATTATATATTTTTTTAAAAGTTTTGGTAAGCGGTAAGCCCCCTTGTTTTAAAAATAATTGACATTATTTTTCTGTTATTATACAATATACGCGTATATACGCCCGTTTTTTATCGGGTTATGCTTCGGGAGTTTAAATTATGGCAAAAGAAACCGTAGTTATCGGAATGAGCGGAGGAGTGGACAGCTCCGTTGCCGCGCTTTTATTGAAAGAACAGGGTTATAACGTCATCGGGCTTTTCATGAAAAACTGGGAGGACGACGACGTGGACGGGTGTTGCACCGCGGACGACGATTACGCCGACGTGCGCAGAGTATGCTCGAAGCTCGATATTCCGTATTACGGGGTAAACTTCGCAAAAGAATACATGGACAGGGTTTTTTCTTATTTTCTCGAGGAATATAAACGCGGAAGAACCCCTAACCCCGACGTTTTATGTAACCGCGAAATAAAATTCGGACCGTTTAAGGAATACGCCATGCAGCTCGGCGCGGATTACATCGCCACGGGGCATTATTGCGGAATTCGCCACGACGGCGACGTTCATTATCTTTTAAAAGCCAAAGATCAGAACAAGGATCAGACCTACTTTTTGAACCAGCTTTCGCAAAGTCAGCTAAAAAACGTGCTTTTCCCGCTTGCGGATCTCCCTAAACCCGAGGTGAGAAGGATCGCCGAGGAAAACGGGCTTGCCACCGCCGAAAAGAAGGACAGCACGGGAATATGTTTCATCGGCGAACGCAAATTCAGACAGTTTCTGATGAACTACATTCCCGCAAAAAAAGGCGAAATAAAAACTTACGACGGCAGAACGCTCGGCGAGCATTACGGGCTTATGTATTACACGATAGGTCAGAGGCGCGGACTCGATATCGGCGGACAGACGGGCGACGCGGGACGTTGGTTCGTTGTGGAAAAGGATATAAAAAACAATATTTTATACGTTGCTCACGGTGCGGAAGACAGACTTTATTCCAAAGGTCTATATATGAAAGAATGCAATTGGATACCTGCCGAGCCTCGCGAAAGGGACTTTAAGTGTAAAGCGAAATTCCGTTATCGTCAGGAAGAACAGGGCGTTACCGTGCATATAGGCGGCGGAGGGATAACCGTGGATTTCGACGAAAAACAGCGCGCCATAACCGAAGGACAGTTCTGCGTATTTTACGACGACGAGAAGTGCCTCGGCGGCGGAATAATAGAAAAGGCAATCTTCTGATTGCCCAAAAAATTGCCGTTTAATCGACTTATAGGCATACTTTTTGTAAGTTAAGATGAGAGCCGCCCGCAACATCGGTTGCGGGCGGCTATTTTAAAAACATTAAAAATTGG
>JAJWOJ010000038.1 GCA_021635425.1 Clostridiales bacterium
TATATTCTTCCTCGGGGACAACAGGTGCGACAGCAGAGACAGCAGACAGATAGGCGCAAAAAGCGTAAACGACGTTCTGGGAGTTGTTCCCGAGTGGGTTATCGAAAACAGAAAATCCATAACGTCTTATTATACCGCCGTGTTGAAAGTCGATAATTTTATTTTATCTTTATTTAATCCCGCTGCTTGCGGAGGAAGGAACACTCGATGACAAACATTTATTCTGAAAGCGATTACGAAAACGCGTTAAAATTAAAAAATAAGTTGCTGACTATTTATTTTGCGATTCTGGCAGTCGGTGTAGCGGCATGCGTCGTGTTTTTCGTTTTATTTTTACGTCTGCCGTATATTTCCACGCCCGAACTCGAATCGAAAAAAACGCTTTATCTCGTTATCGATTGCGTAATTTCGGGGATAGTCATTGTTTTTTCGTTTATTTATTTGGGAATTCCGTATAAACGCGCCAAGTATTATTTTAAGCTTATGGACGACATAAAAATCGGCAAAAAGATGATAAACGAAAGCACGTTTTTACAGAACGAACAATGTGTAAACGAGGTGGGAAACGTCGATTTTCATATTATGGCGGTTTTGGAATGGAGCGATAAAACTCAGGAATACATGCGCCGGAACGTGCTTGTGGACAAAGAAAAACCTATGCCGGATTTCAAAAACGGCGACATTATAAAATATGTAACTTATGCAAACGTACTTTTAAGCTACGGTTTAAAAAGCGAAGAGGGGATATTCGACGATTTCGACAATGCGGATATTCTGAATAAAAAACAAAACGGAGGAGCAAAAAATGGCTAAAAACAGAAACGAAGTAAGCGAAAATCTCAAATGGAGACTCACAGATATATTTAAAGACGGCGAAGAGTTTGAAAATCTTTTGGCGGACGTAACCAAAAGAGCCGATCTTTCGCGTTATGAAGGTAAACTTTCCGATAAGAAAGTTCTTTTGAAATGTCTTAAAGAAATGGACGGCATCGACGCCGACCTTGAAAAACTCGACGTATACGCATATATGAAAAAGGACCTCGACGCGAGAGACAGCAGCGCGACGGCGCTTTTAACGAGAGTCGAAAACGTATTGATACAATATAGTTCGAGCCTCGCGTTTATGACTCCCGAAATTACCGCTTTACCGGAAGAAGAGCTTAAAGCCATAATCGCCGATCCCGAATTTTCCGATTACGATTATATGCTAAAAAATCTTTTAAAGAGCAAAAAGCACGTTCTTTCCAAGGAAAGCGAAAATATTCTTGCCATGGGCGGACAGGTTTTCGGCGGATTCCACGATATTTTCGGTATGATAGACAATGCCGATCTTCCTTTCCCGACTATCGAAGTAAGAGGTGAAAAAGTAAAGGTTACACACGGCGTTTACGGCTTGATGTTGCAGGATAAGGACAGATCCGTAAGAGAAAAGGCGTTCAAAGCGTATTATAACGCTTATATTTCTCTCATCAACACCATTTCGGCAACCTATATCGGCAACGTAAATAAAGACGTGTTTCTTGCAAGGGTAAGAAAATACGGCAGTTGCCTCGAAAAAGCTCTCGAAACGGAAGACGTAAGCCCCGATGTTTACGAAAATCTTCTCGAAAGCGTAAACGAAGGTTTGCCGCTTATGCACAGATATATCAACGATCGTAAAAAGGCTCTTGGTCTTGACGAAATGCATATGTGGGATATTTACACCCCGATCGTTGAAAATCAGGAGTTGCAGCTTCCTTACGAAGAGGCGTTCAAACTTGTTAAAAAAGGACTCGCGCCGCTCGGCGAAGATTACGGAAATCTTCTTCAGACGGCTCACGACAACGGTTGGATAGACGTTGAAGAAACGGAAGGAAAGAGAAGCGGAGCTTACAGCATAAGCGTATACGCAATGCCTCATCCTTACGTGCTTTTAAACTATCAGCCCACCGTTCACGATATATTTACCATTGCTCACGAACTCGGGCATTCGATACACTCGTATAAATCGGAAGCGACTCAGCCTAAGGCTAAAGCCGATTATAAGATTTTCGTCGCCGAAGTTGCAAGCACGGTCAACGAAGTGCTTTTGCTTAAATATCTTCTTAAAACGTCCGAAGATAAACAGTTTAAAAAATATCTTTGTTCTTATTATATGGATATGATCCGTACAACTCTTTTCCGTCAGACGATGTTTGCGGAATTCGAATATGTTGCTCATGATTCATGTGAAAAAGGCATTCCGCTTACCAAGGACTTCCTTAACGGAAAATACCTCGAACTCAACAAAAAATATTACGGAGACGGAATAATTTCCGATGACGAAATAGCATATGAGTGGGCGAGAATTCCGCATTTCTATAATTCTTTCTACGTTTACAAATACGCAACGGGCATAATCAGCGCGATTTCGATAGCGGAAAGAATTTACAAAGAAGGAGAAAAAGCCGTTCGGGACTACTTTAAGTTTTTGTCTTCCGGCGGCTCGGACAGCCCCGTGGAACTTCTGAAGCTCGCGGGCGTAGATCTTACGAAGAAAGACGCGTTCAAAGCAGCTATGAAATCGTTTGAAGATACGCTTGCCGAATACGAAAGTTTATAAAATGCGGCTTGAAGCCGACTGTTTTTGCGGTAATAAAGCAAGGACTCACAATTTTCCGAGAGGGTAATGTATGCCTCAGTTAAAAACAAACGCGATGCCGTATAACCTCGAAGCGGAGCAATCCGTTTTAGGGTCGGTACTCATCGATATGGAATTACAGTTCGAGATAATATCAAAGCTCAAAGAGGGCGATTTTTATCTCGAATCACATAAACTCATATTTGCCGCGATGTTTCAGATATCTTCGGCAAATACGCCCGTTGATCTCGTTACGTTATCCGACGTAATGGAAAAAAACGCCACGCTTGAAAAAGTGGGCGGAATCGATTATCTTACGTCGCTCGCAAGAATGACGCCTTCCGCGGCGAATTACAATTATTATCTCGATATCGTCAAACGCGACAGTACGCTCAGAAAACTGATAAGAAGCGCGGATAAAATATCAGAGGACTCGCGCAATTCCACCGATTATTTAAAGTCGGTGGCTTTTGCCGAAAAGTGTATTTACGATATTTCCGAACAACTCGATACGAGTACGCTGTCCAACATCAACACGGCGTTTAACACAATTCTCGATAAGTTCGAAAATATTCAGAAAGATAAAGATTATTTCCAGGGCTTGAAAACGGGCTTCACCGAGCTTGACAGAATGACGAACGGTCTCCATGCGGGTAACCTCGTAATTCTTGCGGCTCGTCCGTCTATCGGTAAAACGACTCTTTCGATGAATATGGTCGAAAACATCGCCATAAAAGAAAAAGCCGTTTGCGCCGTGTTTGCTCTGGAAATGACGAAAGAGGAACTTGCGCAGAGAATGATGTGTTCCGTCGCGGGCGTTTCAAATCAGAGCGCGCTCAAAGGCAAGCTCGAAGACGAGGATTGGCAAAGGCTTTGGCAGGCGCAGAAAATTCTTAACGATACGCATATTTACGTCGACGACACGTCGATGACGACATGCGCGGAAATTTTGTCGAAATGCAGAAGGCTTAAAAGCCGCGAAGGGAAACTCGACCTCGTCGTAGTCGACCACATTCAGCTTATGAACGCGATAAAATCGAGCGACAGCCGTCAGCAGGAAATAACCGAAATATCGAGAGGCTTGAAAATGATTGCCAAGGAACTCGATATCCCCGTTATCGCGCTTTCTCAGCTTTCCCGTCAGGTTACGGGCAGAAAAGGGCAGAAGCCCGTTCTTTCCGATCTTCGCGAATCGGGAGCAATCGAGCAGGATGCGGATATAGTTATGTTCATTCACAGACCCGATCTTGCCGCCGAAGAAAAGGAGCTTGAACAAGGCAAGGTTAAAAAGAACGTCGCTCAGATTATTATCGCTAAAAACAGAGCGGGAGAATGCGGAGAGTTCGATTTGCTTTTCCAGGGCGAAAAATCGAAGTTTATCAATCCGCCCGCGTCTTACATAAACGATATAGCCGCACCGCCCGAAAAAGGTCGCGGAGGCTTAAAACGTATCTCGGACAGCGAAGTTCCGCCCGAGCCGCAGGAAGAAGCTCCGTTTGAGGGCGGAGACGAAATAGGTGACATATTCTGATATGTACGATACAAAAGTTTTAAAAATCGACGATAAATCGCTTTCATTGGCGAAAGAATATATTTTAAACGGAGAACTTGTCGGTTTTCCGACGGAAACCGTTTACGGGCTTGGCGCGATAGCGTATAGCGACGAAGCGGTTAAAAGTATTTTCGAAGCCAAAGGCAGACCGCAGGACAATCCGCTTATCGTTCACGTTCATAAGGATTACGACGCGGATAAACTTGTTTTCGTCGATCACGATTACGTTTACAAGCTTCGGGAAGCTTTTTTGCCCGGACCTTTGACGATGGTTTACAGGAGCAGAGGGGTAATAAGTCCCGTTGCCACTTGCGGACTCGATACGGTAGGCATAAGAATCCCTTCAAGCGAGGCTGCGCAGGAGTTTTTAAAAGCGGTCAACGTTCCCGTTGCCGCGCCTTCCGCAAACGTTTCCAAGCACACAAGTCCCGTAACTGCAATGCACGTGTATGAGGATCTGAAAGGGAAAATACCTCTTATTCTCGACGGCGGAAAATGTACCGGAGGAATAGAAAGCACGGTTTTGGACGTTACTACGGATACTCCGATTATATTAAGAAGCGGGCTTGTTACCGCCGAAATGATAAAATCGGTTGTCGGGAAGTGCGCGTATTCGCAAAATAAGCCGACGGATAAAATCCGCGCGCCGGGGATGAAGTATCGTCATTACTGCCCGAAGTGCGAAACGGCGCTTTTTAAAAGAGACGATTATAAAGAGGCTCAGGCTCTTTACGATGAGTATGTCGCGCGAGGTAAAACGCCTTATTTTATGTGCGACGGCGCTATGGAAAATAAAATTCGGGGAAAAGTGTTGAAGCTCGGGAATACCGCGCAGGAAATAGCTTCGAATTTATACGACAAACTCCACGAGGGCGAGTCGGTTGCAGATATTCTTATTGCATTTGAAGTCGAAACGGGAAGCGACGTTGACGTCGGGATAATGAACAGACTTTCTAAAGCCTGCAAAAAATACGAATAAAAATAAAGAGGTGTGTTTTATGAAAATAGCGATCGGATGCGATCATGCGGGGATTTATCTTAAACCCGCGCTTATAGCTTATCTTGAAAAGAACGGTTACGAATTCACCGATTTCGGAACGTACACCGCAGAATCTTGCAATTATGCGGATTACGGCGCAAAAGTCGCGGAGGCGGTTGCGTTCGGCGGGTATGACAGAGGAATTCTGATTTGCGGCACGGGTATAGGAATGTCGATAGTCGCAAACAAGGTTCCCGGGATCAGATGCGCTCACTGTCACGACAGTTTTTCCGCACGGGCAACGAGGATGCATAACGACGCAAACGTTATAGCTTTCGGCGAAAGGGTTATCGGCTCCGGCGTTATGATCGATATCGTCGAGGCGTTTTTGACAACGGAATTCGAAGGCGGAAGACATCTTGCGAGAATTGCGAAAATAGACGAAATCGAAAAGAAATATTCAAAATAAAATCGGAAAGAGGAAAAAGATGAACAACAAAGTAAGAAAAGCAGTCATCCCCGTTGCGGGATACGGAACGAGATTTTTACCGTTTACGAAAGCCGTACCGAAGCCAATGCTTCCTATTCTGAACAAACCCGCATTGCAGGTTATTTCGGAAGAGGTCGTAAACAGCGGAATAACCGACATTTTATTTATTGTCGGATATAAAAAGGAAATTCTCGAAAGTCATTTCGACGCGGCTCCCGAGCTTGAAAAAATGCTTAAAGAAAAGGGAAAGGACGACTTTTTGAAAGAAGTCGTTTATCCCGAACATATGGCGAACTTTACATATGTCGTTCAGGAAGTTCAGAACGGAACGGCAAGCGCGGTTCAGCTTGCCAAAGACTTTGTGGGCGACGAGCCTTTTGCCGTCCTTTTCGGCGACGACGTTATGTTTAACGAGAAACGCCCCGTAATAGGTCAGCTTGCGGACGTTTACGAAAAATACGGAAAAACCGTCCTCGGTTGCAAACGGGTAAGTATGGACGTTATTTCGAAATATGCTTCGGTTGAATTCGATAAGGTTCTCGAAGACGACGTATACAATATGGTCAAGGTTACCGAAAAGCCGAAGAGAGAGGAAGCAAAGAGCGATCTTGCGCCTTTGGGCAGATACGTTTGTTCGCCGAAGATTTTCGATATTATCGAGAACTTAAAGCCGGGTGCCAACGGAGAATATCAGTTTACCGACGCTCTCGACATTATCGCGAGAAGCGAAGGCGCGCTCGCATACGTTTTCGACGGAACGAGATACGATATGGGCGACAGATTCGGATATCTGAAAGCCAATATCGAATACGGTCTTCGCGACGAAGAACTTAAAGGAAAACTGAGAGAATATCTTAAAGAACTTGTAAAAGACTGATTTTTATCCCGTTTGATTTCAAAGAGGGATTGTTTGTATGAATGAATTAAAGTGTACTCAAGGCGTTATTTACGCTATCAAAAATGCTCAGGTCGTTTCCAGGAAATATAAATTGAACTATGTGGGAACGGAAGAGATATTATACGGGCTTTTGTGTTTGCCGAAATGTAATTCCTGCATGACGCTTAACGCATACGGCGTCAATAAGGATAATTTCTTTTCGTTTCTTAAAGAGACCTTTCGTTATAACGACGAAACGGGCGGATTTACGCCGAAAGCCAAAGCCGTAATAAATAAAGACGCGGAGCTTATCGCCGATATCGCAAAGACGAAATATATTTCGACGGAGCATATTCTGCTTGCAATTCTCAACAAGCGCGATTGCGTTGCGATGAGTATTTTAAGAAGAATGGACGTCGATTTTATTTCCGTTAAAGAAGACTTGGAAAACATGATTTTCAAGCGCGAAAAAATCGTCGAAGTCGATTCCGAAAAGCAGACCGAAGAGAACGCCGAAAGCGAAAATTCCGCAAAAATCGAAACAAAGAGCGAAGACGACGCGTTACCCGAAAACAATCCTCTTTCCAGATTTGGTTATGATTTAACCGAAAAAGCCAGAGACGGTAAATTGGATCCCGTAATAGGCAGAGAAAAGGAAATAAATCAGATAATACAGTCTCTTTCAAGACGTACAAAAAACAGCCCCGTTCTCATCGGCGAGCCGGGCGTGGGTAAAAGCGCGGTCGTAGAGGGGTTGGCGTTGGAGATTGCTTCCGGTTCCGTTCCCGACGTTCTGAGAAATAAAATTATTTTTTCTCTCAACATTTCGGGCATGATTGCGGGGTCGAAGTATAGGGGCGAGCTTGAAGAAAGATTTAAAAACGCCATAGATTACGTTGTTTCGCAAGGCAATATAATTCTTTTTATTGACGAAATACACAATATCATGGGAGCGGGCAGTACGGGCGACAGTAATATGGATATCGCCGAAATGTTGAAACCCATGCTCGCAAGAGGCGAACTTCAGACGATCGGCGCAACGACTATCGACGAGTACAGAATGTATATCGAAAAAGACCCTGCGGTAGAAAGGCGTTTTCAGCCGATTATGATCGAAGCGCCGAGCGTAGAAAATTCGATATTGATTTTGGAAGGCTTAAAGGATAAATACGAAGCGCACCATAACGTCGAAATTACGGGCGAAGCCATAAAAGCGGCGGTTACGCTGTCGGACAGATATATTACCGACAGAAATTTGCCCGATAAAGCGATCGATCTTATAGACGAAGCGGCAGCTAAGGCAAGGCTTAAATATTGTTACACGCCGAAGGAATACACCGATAAAACGGGGCAACTTCGTCAACTCGAAGCCGAACTCGATTACGTGCTTTCTATGGGTGAGGATTATGCCGACGAAAGGCGGCAGCTTTTAGAGAAAATCGATAAAATGCGCGACGAACTCGACGAAATAAACGAACGCGCGCTTGACGCGAGGAGCAATTCCACGCCGAAGATAAAAGGAAACGATATCGCGGAAGTCGTTGCGGAATGGACGAAAATTCCCGTTACGAGAATAACGTCGGACGAATCGGATAAACTTTCTAATCTCGAAAACGAACTTCACGAAAGGGTGATCGGGCAGGACGCGGCGGTGAGTGCGGTCGCGAGAGCGATAAAACGCTCGAGAACGTGCATAAAAGACCCGTCAAGACCGATAGGTTCGTTCATTTTCGTGGGGCCTACGGGCGTCGGTAAAACCGAGCTTTCCAAAGCTCTCGCAGACGTCGTGTTCGGCGATAAAAATTGCCTTATTAAGCTCGATATGAGCGAATATATGGAAAAAAACTCGGTGGCAAAGCTCATCGGCGCGCCGCCCGGCTACGTCGGTTATGAAGACGCCGGTATTCTGACGGATAAAGTAAGGCGCAAGCCTTATTCGGTAGTTTTGTTTGATGAAATCGAAAAAGCCGACCCCGAAATTTTCAATCTGATGCTTCAGATTCTCGACGAAGGGAGGCTTACGGACAGTAAAGGCAAACTCGTTGATTTCAGAAATACGATCATAATTTTAACTTCCAACGTCGGAGCGGCGATCGCAACGCAGAAGCCGAGTTTCGGTTTTACGGGCGAAGCGGACAGAGAACGGGAAACGAGAGATAAAATCTCGGAAGCGTTAAAGAAAAAGTTCAGCCCCGAGTTTTTAAACAGATTGGACGAAATCATAATCTTCCACGGTTTATCGAGAGAGGATTGCGGAAAAGTCGTCGATATTCTGCTTGCTAAATTGACGAAAAGGCTTGCGGAAAACGGAATAAAACTGAAAGTTGCGGGAAGTGCTGCCGACGTGATCATAAGCAGAGGCTATAACGAGATTTACGGCGCAAGACCTTTAAAAAGAGCGATAACGACCTTAATCGAAGATATGCTCACGGATGCAATTATAGACGGAAGGATAAAAAGCGGGGACGACGTCCTTGTTTATGCCGAAAACGGAAAGATGTCTTTTGTCGTAACGGGGTGAGCGGAATGGAAATAGGTGTTTCAACAGCAAGCCTTTTCTTGCGGCAGTATAACGAGGACGCGCTTATTACGCTTAACGAACTCGGCGCGAACGTCTGCGAGATTTTCCTCGAATGTTTTTCGGAGTATTCGGAAGAATTCGGGAAGCTTCTCGAAAGCAGAAAGGGCAATCTTAAAGTTCATTCGCTGCACGTCGTAACCCTCAATTTCGAAACGGAACTCTTTACGATAAATCCGAGAGCTTTCAAAGACGCGAACGGGTATTTCGAAAAAGTCTTAAAAACAGGGCAAAGGCTCGGCGCCGAGTGTTACACGATGCACGGCAGAGCGAGAATAAAAACGGGCGCAGATTACGATAATTACAAAAAATCGGGTGAAAGATTGTCGGTTTTATGCGACACGGCGGAAAAATACGGAATGAAAATTTGCCTTGAAAACGTTTCGTGGGCGATGTGCAATTATCCCGAGTTTTTCACGAGCGTAAAAGAGTATGCGCCCAAGCTTATGGCAACGCTCGACATAAAACAGGCGCGAAGATCGGATATCGATTACAGAAAATTTTTAAACGCAATGGGCGAAAACATCAGGACGGTTCATTTGTCCGATGTGGACGATTTTGGCAAAATAAGGCTCCCCGGGAAAGGAAATTTCGATTTCGAAGAACTTTTCAAACGTCTTAAAGACGTCGGGTTTAACGGGGATATGCTGATAGAGGTATATAAGGACGATTACGGTGAGATAAAAGAAATAAGCGAAAGTCTCGACTATTTGCGGGAAATCGCACAAAAAATTTTTTAAGCGTGAAGGAGAAAGATCGGTATGGCTAAAAGATATCAGAATAAAGATTGGAAAAGATCGATGACGTTAAGGCTCGATTTTAACAACATGATGCAGGATTTCATAGGCGACGAAGGAATCACCAAAGACGAAATCGCGGATTACAGAGCGCAGGCGGACAAAGTAATCGAAAAAATAGAAACGACGAGAGGTACAGGCTGGCTCGGCTGGACGGAACTTCCGTTCAATCAGAGAGAAATCGTAGCGGATATAAACAGAACGGCAAAAGAAATAAGAAAGGAGATGAAATATTTCGTCGTTTTAGGTATCGGCGGAAGCGCGTTGGGTCCCATAGCGGTTTTTCAGGCGCTTTGCCATCTCCACTATAACGACCTTACGTTAAGAGAGAGAAAAGGTCCCAAATTTTACGTTGAAGACAACATCGATCCCGAAAGAATGAACGCGTTGTTAGACGTTGTCGAACCCGAAAAAACGGTTTTCAACGTTATAACGAAGAGCGGTTCCACTTCGGAAACGATGTCGCAATACCTGATTATATATAATATATTGAAAGAGAAGCTCGGCGATAAGGCAAAAGATCATATTATCGCAACGACGTCCGAAAAATCGGGCAATCTTATAAAAATCGCAAAAGAAGAAGGTTTCAAAACATATTATATTCCCGACGGAGTCGGCGGAAGATTTTCCGAGCTTTGTCCCGTAGGGCTTCTTCCCGCAGCCGTTGTCGGCATCGATATCGGCGAACTTCTGGCGGGCGCGGCTTATATGGACAGGATTTCGATGAATAAGAATATGTACAAAAACCCCGCTCTTATGAACGCCGTTTTGCAGGACATCGCGATGAAGAAAGGTAAAAATATTTCGGTTATGATGCCTTATGCGGACTCGCTTAAATATTTTGCCGATTGGTATTGCCAGATATGGGCGGAGTCGCTCGGCAAAGAAGTTGATAACAACGGAGTAACCGTAAACGCGGGTCAGACTCCCGTCAAGGCTCTCGGCGTAACCGATCAGCACAGTCAGGTTCAGCTTTACACCGAAGGTCCTTACGATAAGGTCGTAACTTTTATAGCGATAGGTAAATACAGAAACTGGGTTACCATTCCCGAAGGTTGCAAAGATATTCCCGACGTAAACTTCCTTTGCGGGCATTCTTTGAATGAACTTATAAACGCCGAAAGATCTGCAACGGAATACGCGCTTACCGCGAAAAAGAGAATGAATCACACGATTTATATGCCCGAAGTGAATGCGTTTACGATAGGCGAACTTATTTGTTATTTCGAGATGCAGACGGCGTTTGCGGGCGAGTTTTTGAATATCGACGCATATAACCAGCCGGGCGTTGAAAACGGTAAAAAGGCAACGTATGCGTTGCTCGGCAGAAAGGGCTTCGAATCGAAGAGAATCGAGCTTGAACGCGCGCCCGAAAAAGAGTCGGCTTACACCGTTTAACAAAAAATCTTTCGGAAAAAGCGTAAACGTAAAATCGGCTGCGGCTGACGGCGGGAGAAGTTTGCGAGCGTCTTGCATTGGCGTTTTTACAAGTTATCGAGACACATAAAACTTTTGAAAATTATCGATAACATCGGAAATTTTGCGGTTTTTTACGAGGTGAGAAAATGATTGAGGGTTTTGATCCCGTATATGACGAAAATTCGAAAATTCTCATTCTCGGGAGTTTTCCTTCGGTTGTTTCGAGGGAGAACGGGTTTTATTACGGCAATAAGCGGAATCGGTTCTGGAATCTTCTGAAA
>JAJWOJ010000446.1 GCA_021635425.1 Clostridiales bacterium
ATCCTCGTTCGATTTTGTCGAAATTTCTGTTTTATTTTCTTATAAAATCGCCTCAAAAATATTTTTTATAAGATCTCAAACAAAATACTTGTTTATTTTCGTTTTATCGTGTATAATATAAACACGGAGGTAAAGAACATGAAATTGCTTTACGTCAAAGCCTCGGGCTTCAAAAACATTCAAAACGATTGCGTACTCGACTTCACCGCCAAATCCAAGAAAACAACCGAAGATAAAGAATACGAGATTCAGGAAATCGCGGACGGTTTATTCGTATATAACACCGTCGCTTTTATCGGAAAAAACGCTTCCGGTAAAACTTCTCTCCTCGATCTTCTCGATTGCGCTTATTCCATACTCGGCAACTTTTCGCTCGAAGATAAAAATTATTCTTATGACGGAATTCACTTAACACTGTTTTTCTATCACGAAGGGAAAATCTATAAGTATTCCACCGATATTTCGTCATCGCAAACCTTAAACGATAAGGCGACGTTTTCTAATCAGCAACTTCTCGAAAAGGTCTACTATAAGTCCAAAGCGAAAACGATTTTCTCAGACGACGATTTTGTCCCAGTCGAGAATATCGGCATTTTGCCAGAAGATACGTCTATCGTGTTTTTCGTATTAAAGAAGAAAGAAACACGAGCCGTATATTTTAATTCGGACGGCGAAGGCGCAAACACCTATCGCTTAATGTTCAATGCGCTGAAACTGTATAAGTTGTCCCCTTCCGTTTTAGCAAAAGTTTTGCACTTATTCGACGAAAACGTAAAAGGTCTCACGATGCTCGACGAACACAATTACGAACTTTCTCTTGCCTCGGGCAAAAAGATTGTTTCGAATAAGGAACTCGTCCACTTTTTATCGAGCGGCACAACCAAAGGATTACTTCTTTACGTTACCGTCATCGCATCGCTTAAATACGGATTCGACCTTATCATCGATGAAATAGAAAACCATTTCCACAAAACGCTCGTCGAAAATATCATCAATCTGTATAAGGATAAATCTGTCAACAAGTTCAACGCCACGCTCTATTTCTCCACACATTATTGCGAACTGCTCGATTTGTTCAATCGTCAGGACAATATCTGGGTTTGCCGTGCGAATAAAAAAATCGTTGCCGAGAATATGTACGAGAACTTCGATATCCGCGTAGAACTTTCAAAGAGCCGTCAGTTTTATAACGACGCATTTAAGACTTCCGTCAACTACGACGACCTTATGAACATTAAGAAGGAGTTTTTGAAATGAAAATCCTTATAATGTGCGAAGGTCCGAACGAACTGAAAATCATAAATCTTTTGCTCGATAACGGCAAATTGAAGTTCACACGCGACGATTTGCTCGATATGCGCCCCTTTCACGCTCGCCAGCTCACCTCGCCGCAATTAAAACCCGCGCTTGACGCATATCACGGCGAAATTGCGATTTATCGGATCGGGGACAAAATGACGGACTCATTGAAAATCCCCAAGGAATTGCTTTTATCCATCAAATCCCAAGCGAAATTCTGCACGAAGCCGGAACTTGAAATGTTGCTTATCATTGCGGAGAACAAAGTATCCGAATTTGAAAAAGTTAAGGCTAAGAAAAAGCCAAAAGACTTCTGCAAACAAAACGTCGTATATAATCGCAAGAAATACGACAATTCCACTGCGTTTTACGAAGAGTATTTTCAAGACCGCATAGACCTTTTAACTTCCGCTATTACTGAATACCATCGCACCCACGGAAAGCACAAATCCGACGAAGGATATTTGTTCGACTTATTGAAATAGTTTTTCTTTTGGCTACGGCTACTCGCCGTAGCCTTTTTCTATACTCTTTATCTCTTTCCGTTGCCGCCGTTGTTTTTCGGAATAGTCGGCGTATAGGTCGATTTAACGGG
>JAJWOJ010000447.1 GCA_021635425.1 Clostridiales bacterium
TCACGCTCTTTTCAAGCGTTAGGAATTTTTCTTCCAACACTTCGCTCTTTTCGGGTTGCGTGTACTTGTAGAAATATCTTGTAAACGGTATTTCCGCGCCGATTTTAATCACGGGCTTTTTCGCCCCGAGATTTTCTTCCCAAAACCATTTCGCGTCAGGAACGTAAGGCAGCACTTCACGCGCCATATAGGTTTCTATATCCTCGGTATATTTCACGATTTCGGTGTCGCGCGTTTCTTTGTCGTAAATAATATTGCCCTTTTTATCGCGCTGAATTTCCGCCGTTTTGTCCATCTCGGAAAGCCCGTCCGCGATACGCTCTGTCAGTTTTTTATCGCACGACAAAATTCCCGAAAGGTACTTGATGAAACTTTCCGGTTCTTTATACACCTTGTCCGAGATATGCTCTTTCAGCGTTTGCAGAATGTCCTCGTATAACGGCTTTCTTGCAAGCATTTCTTCGTATTTTTTCTTATCTTTATCGGCAAGCGCAACACCCTGACTTTCGTAGTCGGCAATCTTCGCTTCGTCGTAAACGCCCGACAGCGCGCCTTTCATCAGCATTTGTTCGATACGCTCTTCCGTGATAGCGTAACTGCGTTGAAGCGGTTGCATAACGGCGTATTCCTTATAAAGAAACTCCGTGTTATCGTAAATCTTGCAAAGGTCGCTCGGCACAAAATCGGCGTAAAGGTGCGTAATTCTCTTTCTGTCCTCTCTCGTAATTTCGTTTTTCTTGTTGCCGACGGCTTTGCGCAGTTTATGGTAAATCTCGGCGGCGTTGATGAGCTGTATTTTGCCTTTGCGTTCTTTTTTCTTATTTTTTGAGAGAATCCAAACGTAGGTCTGAATGCCCGTGTTGTAAAACAAGTCGGTCGGCAAAGCGATAATCGCTTCAATAAGGTCGCTTTCCAAAAGCCAACGGCGAATCTGACTTTCACCCGAAGCGGTATCGCCGTTAAACAGCGGCGAGCCGTTTTCGATAATCGCCGCTCTGCCGCAGAAATCGTCCATTTTATCCACGGCGGACTGCAAGAAAATCATTTGCGAGTCGCCACCGCTCGGAAGTCCGTGTCCCCATCTGCCCGTTTCGCCTTTGGCGTATTCGTCGCGCACGGCTTGTTCCTGTCCGTCCTTTGCGTCTTTACCCGACCACGGTGTGCCGAACGGCGGGTTTTCGATGACGAAACGCATTTTCGTATCGGCAAAGCAATCGGTTTTGAACGTATCGACGTGACGGAAATTATCCGAGTCCTGATTTTTGATGAGCATTTCGGCAAGCCCTACCGCGTAAGACTGCCCCATAAATTCCTGCCCGAACAGTTTGACTTCCGCCGTAGGATTATAGTGTTTTATGTAGGTATACGCCGTGGAAAGCATACCGCCCGTTCCGCAGGCTTGGTCGAGAACGGTAATAACCTTGTGGCTGTCGAAAATATCGTCGCAACCTTCCGCCATTAAAATTTCTACGAGCAACTTGATAATATCTCTGCCTGTATAAAATTGTCCGGCGTCCACGTTCTGATAAAATCTGCCGATCAGGTTTTCAAAAATGTAGCCCATCTTAATACTGTCGTAAGTTTTTATGGATAGGTCAAGCACGGAAAACGCCTCGACAACGGAATACAGACAGCCGTCCTTTTCCATTTTGTCGATATGCTTGTCCATTTCAAGTTCGGCAAAAATGTCCTTTACGTTAGCCGAAAAACCGCTGATATAATTTTTGAAGTTCGCCGCAATATGCTTGGAATCGTTGCAGAGTTCTTTTAAGTCGTACTCGCTCGTGTTATAGAACGAAAACCCCGCGATTTTGCAAAGTGCTTTCGACGGGTAATTCGGGTTTGACTGATAGGCTTTTAACACCGCCTGCTTTGTGGCTTCAAGCGC
>JAJWOJ010000448.1 GCA_021635425.1 Clostridiales bacterium
AACTCGGGATAGAAGTGAAAGCCGTTAACGTCGATCACGGCATAAGAGGAGAAACGTCCGAGCGGGACAGTTTGTTTGTAAAAAACCTTTGCGAGCGGCTTTCGGTGCCGTTATATTATGAAAAAGCGGACTGCCCGAAGTTTTCTAAGGAGAACGGATTATCGCCCGAAGAGGGGGCGAGAATTCTTCGTTATCGGGTTTTTGCCCGCGCAATCGAAAGCGGATTTTGCGATAAAATAGCGACGGCGCATCATGCGAGCGACAGAGCGGAGACGATTTTGTTTAATCTTTTTCGCGGGACTTCGCCTTTAGGTGCGGGCGGAATAGGCGAAACGAGGCGCGACGGAAAGATAATTCGCCCCATGCTATCGCTTTCGCGCGAGGAAATAGACGAATACGCCGACGAAAACAAACTCGAATACGTAACGGACGAAACTAATTTTGAAACCGATTACACGAGAAATTTTTTGCGGCTTAATGTGATTCCGCTTATAAAAGAGAGGTTTCCCGAGGCGAAAAAGAGTATTTTGCGCTTTGCCGACACGGTTATGCGCGACGACGAGTATCTTACAAAACTTGCCGAAAGTGCGATTCGGGTAAAAAACGACGAAATAAGCTTTGACGAGAATTTACCGAAGCCGATTTTTCTTCGCGCGGCGATAATAGCGATGAAAAAACTCGGGATAAAGAAAGACTATGAAAAAATTCATGCCGAAATTTCATACGGACTGAAAAATCTTGAAAACGGCAAGGAAGTAAGCCTTCCGAAAGGGATTTTCGCTGTGCGGGAATACGGCAGAATAGTATTTTATAAAAAAACCGAAACCGAACCGTTTGAAAAACCTTTCAAGGTAGGAAAGTACGATTTTTGCGGAAAAACATACTCGTTCGAACTTGCCGAAAAACAATCCGATGAAGATCTTAAAATACGCGATAATCGACTTATAGGCGACTTTTCCAAGATTCCCGAAGGTGCGGTTTTAAGAACTAAGCGCGCGGGGGATATATTTACGAAGTTCGGCGGAGGAACGAAAAAGCTTAAAGATTACCTTATCGACAAAAAGATACCCAAACGCAACCGCGATAAGCTTCTTTTGCTTGCCAAAGACGAAAAAATACTGATTATTTGCGGAATTGAAATTTCCGACCTTATTAGAGTAGACAAAAGCACGAGTAATGTGCTACAATGTTATATATCAGACAATTTAAACAAAGGCTAAGGTGAATTATGTACAACGAAGTTCTGGAAAAAACACTTATCTCCGAAGAACAGCTTAAAACAAGAATAAGCGAACTGGCAAAACAAATCGAAAAAGATTACGAGGGCAAATCTCCCGTTATCGTAGGCGTGCTTAAGGGAAGCGTGATGTTTTATACCGATCTTGTAAGGCAAATCGATCTTCCGCTTACCGTTGATTTTATGTCGATTTCGAGTTACGGAGCGGGTGTTAATTCTACGGGTGAAGTTAAAATAATCAAGGATATCGACGGTAAAATCGGCGGAAAGGATGTTATTATCGTTGAGGATATCGTTGACAGCGGTTACTCGATGAACTGTCTTTTAAAGCTTTTTGCAACCCGTTCGCCTAAATCCGTGAGGGTTTGCGCGCTTTTGGATAAACCTTCCAGAAGAGAAATTCCCGTTCCGATTGATTACACGGGTTTTCAGGTCGCAAACGAATTCGTCGTCGGTTACGGGCTTGATTACGCGGGGCTTTACAGAAATATTCCGTTTATCGGCGTTCTTAAAAAGGAAGTTTACGAAAAGTAATTTTCGGCTGAGAGCTAATGAATTTTTAAGACAAGCAAATTAACAAAAAAATATCGGCGGACAATGAGATGAGTTTCATTGTCCGCCGTTTTTTATATTTAAATTTCGGATAAGTAA
>JAJWOJ010000449.1 GCA_021635425.1 Clostridiales bacterium
GCGGGGCGAAAATTTTCGCCCCGCCTTCGTTTTCTCTTTGAGACGTCTTATTTATTATATTTATCGACGAATTCGAGCAGTTTATCAACCGTTGTGAACGCGATTGCCATATTCGTGTCGGCAACCCCGTAATAAATCGTTACCTGACCTTTCGAATTGCACAGCGCCGAACACGGAAAACATACGTTAGGCGTAAATCCGCAACGTTCGTAATCCTTTTCGGCAGTGAGAACGTATCTGTCCGCCCTTTTCAATACCTTTGACGGATCGTTCAAATCGAGCAGAGCGACGCCTATACTGTAATTCAGACCGTTACACGTGGCCTGCACCCCGTGATATATAAGTATCCAGCCGCGTTCGGTCTTTATCGGAATGGGCCCCGCGCCGATTTTGATTCTTTCCCAGAAATTATCCCCGAGATAGAAATTTTTCATTACGAGTTTATGATTTCCCCAATGCACGAGGTCTTCGCTTTCGCTTATCCATATATTGCCGTACGACGTTCCGCTGGGGTCCGGGCGCGACAACATATAATATTTGCCGTCGATTTTTTCGGGAAACAGCGATCCGTTACGGTTAAACGGCAAAAATCCCGTCGGAATCATATCGAACCGCTTGAAATCGGTCGTTTTCGCTATATAAATGTCCGGCCCCTGAATATCGGCGCAGAAAATGATATAATAAACCCCGTCGATTCCCACGACTCTCGGATCGTAAGCGTACGGATAGGTGAAAACGCTGCCGTCCTCGTTGTACATAACTATACGCTCGGTTTCTATATCCCAATTCACGCCGTCGTCGCTGTAACCCATAAACAAATCCGGTCTGCCGGTCTTTTCTTCGCAACGGAATACGCCCGTATATTTGCCGTCTTTTATTACGACCGCGCTGTTATAAACGTGCCAGAATTCGCTGTTTTCAAGGTCTATAATCGGATTGTTTTCGTATCTCCAGATATATTTGCTTTTATCCGAAGTATCCTGCCAGAACATCTTGTCGTTTACGCCGTAATCAACCATTTTTTACCTCTCTTTTTATGGCATCGCCATATTATCGCTTACATTATAACATCACCAAAAAGACTTTTTCAAGGAGTTTTTTACGGTTTTATTTGCGTATCTTACGATTTTATTTTATAAAATGCAATTTCGGTTTACAAAATACGCTTAAAGATGTATAATCGCCGTATGAACACAAAACAGAAACTTCTGAAGAGAATATTTACTCCGCAAAACGGAATATGCGTAACGTATAAAACGATAAAAGCCGACTGCAAAATGCACTTTCACGACTTTTACGAAATCGACATTATAACCGATGGCGCGGGCTCGTCGAATTTTAACGGTAAAGAAATAAAATTCGGTAAAAACTCGGCTTTCTTTCTGACGACGAAAGATTTTCACGACATAACGCCCGACACCGACCTTAAAATCACGAATATTCAATTTTCAAACGACGTGGTAAAAAAATGTTTCGGCAACGCGCCGCTGAAAGGCGGCTATACGTTTTACGACGACGAAACGACGAAAGACGTCGACGACCTGTGCGGACTGTTGTCGCGGGCGGGCGGCAAAGCGAAATACGCAAATTCTTTGCTTGTCGCTCTTATACAACTGTTGTTTGCTTCGGCAAACTTCCCCGAGCCGAAAGACGCGGGTAAAAATTTTATGCGCGACGTTTTAAGTTTCGTAAACGATCGTTTCAGAGAAAACCCGTCGCTTAAAACTCTGTCGGAACTGTTCGACAGAAGCCCGAATTATATTTCGTCGCAATTTACGCTCGTTACGGGCGAAAATTACAAATCTTACTTAAAACGCCTTAAATTAGACGCCGCGCTCAAATTGCTCGTTTTAGGCGACATGTCCGTAACGGACGTCTGTTACG
>JAJWOJ010000039.1 GCA_021635425.1 Clostridiales bacterium
TGTGCGTGGCTAAAAATATTAGGGTTACACCCGAAAAAGAAAAGCCACCCGCTTTGCGGGTGGATATTTACTTGTGTACATAAATTTCAGAAGTAGTTTACCTTTATGCGTTTGCCCATTTGGCGAAGACATTTCGAAAGCTCTTCGACAAGATTCATTTTGATGTTGAAGTTTATGGGCAGATCGGGGTTCTGATGAGCGGGGTTTACCGCTCTTCCCACGTAGAAATTGATATCCGTCGCTTCTTCGAATAAAAGCCTGCAAATGAGCGACGCGCCGTCTCTGCCGAAACTCCATTTTTCGTAAAGTTTGTTATCTCCGATAGCGTCTTTTGCGTATTCCACAACACGGTTGATCGTTATAACGCCCTCCGTTACGAGATCTACGCCCTCTATTTCCGCAATCGGCGGAATATCGCTGCTTACGAAATCAAGCGATGGCTTGACGGGTTTTCCGAGATATTTTGCCGCAATCGACGAGGTTGTTCCGCCGCAGACGATGTGTTTGCCTTCCTTGGAAAAGAAAAGCGACATCATTCTGTTTGCGTCGTCGGGGTTAGAGGGCGGACCGAACAGAATGTTCATCGGAACTCTCTTCCTGACTTTCAGCACGCAAGCCGTGGTGTCGTCGCCCGGGCAATCGCCGTAAAGACGATTACATTCGTCGACGAGAATTGTGGCGATAGTCTTTGCGGAGTAGCCGACATAGACGTTCGGGAGCAGAAAGCCGATAATATCGTCGCGCTTCCAGCCGAAATTAAACTGAGTGCCTAAGCCGGCATGCGGACAACCGTCGCTCATGAGAACTATAACGTCGTTATCGCGCAACGATACGTCAGATCTGAAAATGCGCTTCCCGCCGATATTCATTTCGGTGCGGTGATAGAGATAATTTTCGCCGTCGCGAATGATTATTACCTGCGGATTATCGAATTCGATAATTTCAGCCGTTTCGTTGTTGACGATATGAACTATGGTAAAAGTGGAATAAGCCACGCCGCGCACCGAGCATATAGGAAGAGTTGCGGCAATCGTCGAAACGCAGTCTTCCAAAGAAAGTCCCTCCGCCATCATCGTTGAAATGATTTTCGAAGTGAGGGTGGAAAGTATGCTCGCCTTAACGCCGCTGCCGAGTCCGTCCGCAAGAACTATAACCTGAGAATCGTCGCCCTGATCGACGATATCTACATGGTCGCCGCAAAGCTGTTCGCCCACATGGTTTATGCTTTTGTAGCCGATATCCACGCAAAGGTCATTCATTCTCGATAGACTCCTTTAATTTCGTGAGTGCGATTTTGGTTTCCGCCGCGGTTTCGCCGAGCAGAGAAGCGATTTCCTGAACGATACGCATCTGCTTGTCTACGACTTTGTCCGCAACTTCAACCGTCTGGCGGGAAATGCTCTCTTTTTTCTCTCTCTCGTTCTCTTCGTCTGTAATATCTCTCATTATGCAGACGAGCAGGTGATAGTTGTCGTCGTAAATAATAGAAAGTTCGACGTGTTTTTTATATTCCGCGAGGTAAGTTCTTTTGTTTCTTACGCTGCGTTTTGTTTTAAGAACTTTATTGAATACGTCCTCGTCTAAAATTCGGTTTACACTTTCGCCCAGAACGTCGGACGAATAACGGATATTCATGATTTTCCTTGCGGAAGCGTTTATTTGCTGTACTTCGAGATTATCGTTAACGACTATAAGCCCGTTGGGAGTGTTGTTTACGATACAATCGGAAAAACTCTCGGCTTTGTCTTTAAGGAAGGGCAGACACATCGAAATTTCGGCTTTGCCCTCGAAAATAGCCGCCGCTTTTTCACGACAGGTATTATATCCGCACGAACCGCAGTTAAGCTCGTCTTCCGTTCTGAACTTACCCATTTTTCTGAGGATTTCTTCGATCTGCGTTTCCGTGGGCGGAACTATTTTCCTTTCGATTGCAACCATGTTTTTCACAAGTTCGATATCCTCCGGCATCGTAACGTCGAAATCCTTTTCGCCCGCGTATTTCGCGACGGCGGCATAGTCCATGACGGGCATTCTGTGATACTTCTCCATTACGGGGCCGCCTATGCAACTTCCCGCGCAGGAGGACATTTCGATGAAGCAACGATGAATTTTTCCGCTTTCGATATCCTTGAGCGCGGCGATACAGTTGTCCGTACCGTCGATCGCAAGGTATGTATAATTCGGAACCTTTTTCATCGTTTTAAGCACGCCGCCCGTAGTCGGGAAAAATCTCGCGCGGCTCTTTTCCGTTTCGTCCATATCGGGCTTAAGCTCGACGCGCGCGGCTCTCATCCACTCGGCAAGCTCCTCAAAGGTAAGCACCGCGTCGGCATAACCGTCGTAATAATCCGCTTCGTCTTTTTTTGCAACGCACGGACCGATAAACACGACTTTCGCTTCGGGAACGCGCCTTTTGATATCCTGCGCGTGTGCCTGCATTGGCGAGAGAATGTTGGCAAGGTATTTCAGTTCGTTCGGAAAATACTTCTGAATGAGAAGATTGACGGCATGACAACACGAGGAAATCACGACGTCGCGTTCTTCCTTTTCGAGCATTTTTTCATATTCGGTTTTAACAATCGTCGCGCCGATCGCCGTCTCTTCGACTTCCGCAAAACCGAGTTGCTTAAGAGCGGAACGCATTCCGTTTATCCCTATCCCGTCGTAATTGGCGATAAACGACGGCGCAAGGCTGACGTAAACGGGCGCGCCGCTCGAAATAAGAACTTTAGCCTTCTCAACTTCGCTCTTAATTTCCTTGGCATTCTGCGGGCAGACTACGAAGCAGTGTCCGCAAAGAATACATTCGTTGCCGATTATATGCGCCTGATTTGCCGAAAATCTTATCGATTTTACGGGGCAGAAGCGAATACACTTATAGCAGTTTTTACAGTTCGATTTTTTTAACGTTAAAAAGTCCGACATAATCTGCTCCTTAAATCCCGGGTAAAATATGTTCGTTCCAGAAGTCTGTGAAAGTTTCGCGCGTGATGCCCGTATATACTTCGTCGTTCACGGTTATCGTGACGCCGATACGGTTGCATTTACCAGTGCAGAAGCTTCCCACAAGCGTGATTTCGTCTTCAAGTTTGTTTTCCGCTATCTTTTTTTGAAACATTTCGACGATTTCGGGCGCGCCTTTTATATAACAGGAACTCCCTACGCAAACTCTTATAATCATTGTTTTTTCCTTAATATACTGCGAAATAAATTTTTTGATTTACTTATTCCGTTTTACGCATAAACGATTTTAGCCCCGGGAGCCGAAAACGTTCCCGGAGCAGAAATATGCGGTGTTGATTTGTGTTATTTATTGTTCTTTTTAACTCTGCCGAGAACTTCTTTCTCGAAGAATGCCTTGGTGGTTTCGGGGCTTACCGAATAAAACTCGTCGTTTACGGTAACGCAAACCCCTTCCTGGCATCTTCCCATGCAGAAAGTTCCGCCGAGATCCACTTTATCTTTAAGGTTGTTCTCGGCGATGAGAAACTGAAGCTCTTCAACTACCTGTCTCGAGCCTTTTATATGGCACGAGCTTCCGATACATACTGTTACTTTAATCATTTTCTATTTCCTCCGATCATTGGTGTTAATCGACTTATAGGCGGCTTTTTGAGATGTGATCGCAAGCCGCTTTTCATTAATTTGGATAAAATTTTATTGATAATCGACGACGTTGACCCAGGAAAGGAGGAATTCTCTCTCGGCGGGTTTGCCCTTGACGGATTGAGAAGCCGCAACGATCGGCATCCATTTCTGAACGTACTGTTTTGCGGTTCCGCTCTTTTTGCAGAACAGATCGAGATATTCTCCAGCGCCCGCAATATCTCCCGAAAGCCAGAAGAGAAGGTATGTTCTCGCAACGTCTGCGGATGCGTTACCTATGGTTGCGTGCGACCAGTCGAGGATGTACGCTTTTCCTTCGTCGGTGATAATGACGTTGGACGGGTTAAAATCTCCGTGGCAAAGTTTCAGGTGTTTCGGCATACCCTCGAGCTGAGTGTGAAGGTCGTACTTCACGGTTTCGTCGAGGTTCGCTTCCGAAATCTTCGCGTTCATCTTGTCTTTAAGTTTGTTGAGCTTGGGACACGTTTTAGACTGAACTTCGAGCTGAAGATCTACGAACAATTCGAGATATTCCTGTCTTTTATCGGGATTTTCCGCCATAAGACGGTCGAGCGTTTTGCCCTTGATATATTCGGAAACTATCGCCCATTTGCCTTCTACCATGGTAACGGCTTTGATTTTGGGAACGTTAAGCCCCGTTTTTTCAACGCGCGCCTGATTGAGCGCTTCGGATAAAACGTCGTCCTTTTCATAATCCGCGTCGAAGACCTTAATGCAGTCGTCTCCGTCGCGATATACGGTTTTGCTGTTTCTGACGGCTATAACTCTGTCAAAATTCATTTTCCTGCTCCTTATTGTTATTTAGATTTTTTGCCTGCGGTTTTTTTCTTTGCGACGGGGATTTCTTTTTCCGTGAACGTTCTTCCGCCGTAATAAGCGTTGAGATACATCTGTTTGATTTCGCTCATGAGCGGGTAACGCGGATTTGCGCCCGTGCATTGATCGTCGAACGCCTGTTCGACCATGTTGTCGAGACGAGCGAGGAAGTCCGCCTCATCGGGAACGTAATCTTTGATCGTTGGCTTAATGCCGACTTTCTGTTTAAGTTCGTCGATGGCTTTAATGAGGTTTTCAAGCTTTTCTTCGTTTGTTTTGCCGCCGAGCTTGAGCGCGTCCGCAACTTCCGCGTATCTTGCAAGAGTATGCGGGTAAGCGTACTGCGGGAACGTACCCATCTTCGCGGGAACTTCAGCCGCGTTGAATCTTAAAACCTCGTCGAGCATGAGAGCGTTCGCGATTCCGTGAGGAATGTGATGGAACGCGCCGAGCTTGTGCGCCATCGAGTGGCAAACTCCGAGGAATGCGTTTGCGAACGCCATACCTGCCATAGTCGCCGCGTTAGCCATTTTTTCACGAGCTTCAACGTCATGCTGACCGTTTTCGTAAGCGCGGGGAAGATATTCGAATATAATCTGCAAAGCTTTGATTGCAAGTCCGTCGGTAAACTCGGTCGCCATTACGGAAGCGTAAGCTTCGAGAGCGTGAGATACAGCGTCGATACCCGAAGCGGCGGTAAGACCTCTCGGCGCGCTCATATGATAATCCGCGTCGATGATAGCCATCTTCGGAAGAAGCTCATAGTCCGCAAGAGGATATTTAACGCCCGTGGACTCGTCGGTTATAACCGCGAACGGCGTAACTTCGGAACCCGTACCCGCGGAAGTGGGGATAGCGATGAAGTATGCTTTTTCGCCCATCTTCGGGAAGGTGTAAATTCTCTTTCTGATATCCATGAAGCGCATTGCCATATCGAGGAAGTCGACTTCGGGATGTTCATACATAACCCACATGATCTTGCCCGCGTCCATTGCCGAGCCGCCGCCGAGCGCGATGATGCAGTCGGGTTCGAAGGCTTTCATCTGAGCGGTACCCTCTTTTGCGCATGCAAGGGTCGGGTCGGGCGCGACGTCGAAGAACGTGGTGTGCACTATACCCATCTCGTCGAGTTTATCGGTGATGGGTTTAACGAATCCGTTATGATAAAGGAAGCTGTCGGTTACGATGAAGCAACGTTTTTTGCCCATAACGTTTTTAAGTTCGCTTAAAGCAACGGGCATGCATCCTTTCTTGATATATACTTTTTCGGGCGCTCTGAACCACAACATATTCTCTCTCCTTATAGCGACGGTTTTGATGTTTATAAGATGTTTAACTCCGACGTTTTCCGAAACGCTGTTTCCGCCCCAGCTTCCGCAGCCGAGCGTGAGAGAAGGTCTGAGTTTGAAGTTATAAAGATCGCCGATACCGCCCTGAGACGAAGGAGTGTTTACGAGGATTCTGCACGTTTTCATGCGGGAAGCAAACTCGTCGAGCTTAGCCTTTTCGGTCTGTTCGTTGAGGTAAATCGACGAAGTATGACCGAATCCGCCGTCCGCGATAAGCTTTTCCGCTTTGGAGAACGCGTCCTGAATATCCTTGGCTTTATACATTGCAAGAACGGGCGAAAGTTTCTCGTGAGCGAATTCTTCCGAAAGGTCTACGCTTTCGACTTCGCCTATAAGAATCTTCGTCCCTTCGGGAACGGTTACGCCCGCGAGCGCGGCTATCGTAACGGGCTTTTGTCCTACGATTTTGGCGTTGAGCGCGCCGTTGATGATTATCGTCTTTCTAACTTTTTCGATTTCTTCGCCCTCTAAAAAGTAGCATCCGCGGTCGGCAAACTCGGCTTTAACGCGGTCGTAAACTTTATCGAGAACGATAACGGACTGCTCGGAAGCGCAGATCATGCCGTTGTCGAACGTTTTGCTGTGAATAATGGAGTTGACGGCAAGGGTAATGTCCGCAGTGTCGTCGATGATTGCGGGGGTGTTGCCCGCGCCTACGCCGACGGCGGGTTTTCCGCTCGAATAAGCGGCTTTAACCATTCCGGGGCCGCCCGTTGCGAGGATTATATCCGATTCCTTCATTAAAAGGTTGGTCATATCGAGCGACGGAACGTCTATCCAGCCGATTATGCCTTCGGGCGCGCCTGCTTCAACCGCCGCTTCGAGAACGACTTTAGCCGCCGCGATGGTGGAATTTTTTGCTCTCGGATGCGGACTTATGATGATACCGTTTCTCGTCTTCAAAGCGAGAAGAGATTTGAATATAGCCGTCGAGGTGGGGTTTGTTGTGGGAATAACCGCGCCGACAAGACCAATAGGCTCGGCGATTTTCCGGATTCCGTATGCCTTGTCCTCTTCCAGAACTCCGCAGGTTTTTACGTCTCTGTAAGCATTGTAAATATATTCGGACGCATAGTGGTTTTTGATAACCTTGTCCTCAACGATGCCCATGCCCGTCTCTTCGACGGCGAGTTTTGCAAGAGGAATACGCGCTTTGTTTGCGGCAAGCGCGGCTGCAAGGAAGATTTTATCAACCTGTTCCTGCGTGTAGGTCGCATAGATTTTCTGTGCGGCTCTCACTCTCGCGATTGTTTTTTCAAGCGTTTCAACGCTGTCTGTTTTTTCGTATAAAAACTCCATATGTTCAGCTCCTGTTAAATTGTTTCCGATATTTTTGTTTCGATAATGTCTTATCGATACAATTATATCAATTTAAAATAAAAAAAGCAAATACTTATTTTCTATACCGTTATATACAAAACGATATAACGGTTATTTCAGATATTTACGCTTTGCGTCGTTCAGCTCGGTGATAAAGGCTTTGTCCGTTTTCGTGAGGGTGTAATCCTTTTTATAAATAAGAACGTCTTTATAAACTTTCGTATTGTCGGCGCACTTTCTCGTCGTCAGACCGTAACGCTCTAAAATGTCGCCTGGGACGGGCGAAACCCATATATACGCGTTTTCGTTTTCGGCTAAAACGTCAAACTGACTCGCGCGTTCGAAAACGAATATGCGCCTGTCCACGTCGTCCGGCAGTTCTTCCTTTTTTATCTCCGAAAGGGAAACCGAAGGAACGTAAGGGTCGGCATGCGCGATCTGAATATACCCCTCGAGGTCGGCAAAAGTAACGTCGTCCTTTTTTGCGAGCGGGCAATTTTTATTCATTAAAAGAACGTAGCCGAATTCCGCTATCATTTCGTAATTGAGATTTTTGCTTTCCGCCATGTCGCGGAACTGCTTATCGTAAACGGAGGCGTATCTCACGATGCCGAGTTTATAATCCTTTTCGAGGATGTTGGTTATCGCGCGCATGTTGTTGGTTTCCTTATAATAAACCTCGCAACGATCCGTTTCCGTCAAATGCTTGGAAAATTGCGCGAAGGCGTGCGAAATGTAGCTCACTCTCGGCGCGGAAAGGGAAAATACGGTCGTGTATTTCTTTTCTTTGAATTCCTTTTCGATGTTGTCTATCTGCCGTATTATTTTTTTGCCGTAAGAAATAAGCCTTTCCCCGTCGGAAGTTAAAGTTATGCCTTTCGAATTTCTGTCGAAGATGACTATGCCAAGCTCCTTTTCAAGCTCTTTTATCGCCCTGGAAAGGTTGGGCTGAGCGATGAAAAGCTCTTCTGCGGCTTTGTTGAGCGAGCCTGCTTTTGCAACGGCGACGGCATATCTTAAATATACGATGTTCATTTATTCACTCCCGTAATTACTCCCGATGCAGACTTTTCGTTGATGTTTTCGCCGCTGTCGGGCATCAAACGCCGTTTCTGCAAATCCTTTATGATTATTGTAGCTTATTCTCGCATTTTTTTCAAGCGATATCGTAAAATTTATCTATATTTTTTTAAAAATCCTGCTTTAACGCGAAAATTTTCAGAAATCCCAGTCGGGAATGAAACTTTCGGAGGAAGAATGCAGTTCCTGCGCGAAATATTCGGTTATACCGAGCCTTAAAAGTTCTTCGTAAACGCGCTCGTATTCCTTCGCCGTTATCGGGCGTTTAAGCTCGGGAAAGCCATCGACGTTTCCGAAAGGAGTATACTGCGCCATAAGCGAAATATACGCGCCGTTTTTTCTGTTTTCCGCGAACCATCCGAGCAATTTCTTGCTGTCGGGTACGCAAAGCGGCATTATCATATGCCTTACGACAACTCCGCTTTTCATCATTCCGTTTTCGAAAAATTCCGTCCTTTTGGAATTCATCATGAATGTAATCGCCTTTTCCGCCACCGAAAAATAATCGGCTTTGCCCGTATAACGCTTCGATATCTCGGGCGAATAAAATTTCAGATCGGGAAGATAAATATCGACGTAAGGGTCGATGATTTCAAGCGTTTTCGGCGTTTCGTAAGAATGGGTGTTGTAAACGACGGGTATTTTCGGGCGGTAAATTTCAAACGCCTCGGCGATTTCGGGTACGAAATGAGTGGGCGTGACGAGATTTACGTTGTGAACGCCCATGTCTTCGAGCTTTTTGAAAATATCGGCAAGTTCGCGCGGCGTAATCTCCTTTCCGCGCTCCGAACGGGAAAGAGAATAGTTCTGGCAGAACGCGCAGCGGAGCGAACAACCCGTAAAAAATATCGTTCCCGAGCCGTTTTTTCCGCTTATCGGCGGCTCTTCGAACATGTGCGGGTAAAATTTCGCAATCCGCATAACGTTCTTTTCGCCGCACGCGCCCGCTTTTTCGGCTCTGTTTGTTTTGCAGTTTAAGGGGCATAACCCGCATTCGGTTTCAGGCATGGTTCAATTTCCGTTTTCAGGTGATTTATTACTGAAATATTTTATCATATATTATTAAATTTGACAAACGTTTTAAAAGGTGATATATTTATTACGACCACAGTCAATGACCACAAATACATTGAAGAGGTTTATTTATGAACAAATTTTTTACAAGCGAAAGCGTTACCGAAGGGCATCCAGATAAAATCTGCGATCAGATATCAGACGCGGTTCTGGACGCGATTTTAGCAAAAGACCCTATGGCGAGAGTTGCCTGCGAAACGTCGACTACGACGGGGCTTGTTCTCGTTATGGGCGAAATTTCCACTAACTGCTATGTCGATATTCAGCAGATAGCGAGAGACACCGTGCGTGAAATCGGCTACGACAGGGCAAAATACGGCTTCGATTGCGACACTTGCGCCGTACTCACAGCCATTCACGAGCAGAGCGCGGATATCGCCCTCGGCGTGGACGATTCCGTCGAACACAGAGAAAGCGGCGACGAAGCGGATAAATTCGGCGCGGGCGATCAGGGCATGATGTTCGGCTATGCGACGAACGAAACGGAAGAATATATGCCTATGGCGATCATGCTTGCGCATAAACTCGCGAGGAAGCTCACTGAAGTGAGAAAATCGGGGCTTCTCCCATATCTTCGTCCGGACGGAAAAAGTCAGGTAACCGTCGAATACGAGGACGGAAAGGTGAAGAGGGTTGACACCGTAGTCGTTTCCACTCAGCACAGCGAACAGATTTCCTGCGAGGATTTAAGGCGCGACGTTAAAAAATACGTCATCGAAACGACTATTCCTAAGGAACTTCTCGACGAAAAAACCAAATATTTCATCAACCCCACGGGCAGATTCGAAATAGGCGGTCCTCACGGCGACAGCGGGCTTACCGGCAGAAAAATAATCGTCGATACTTACGGCGGAAGCTGTCCGCACGGCGGCGGAGCGTTTTCCGGTAAGGACCCGACGAAAGTTGACAGAAGCGCGGCATACATGGCGAGATATATCTGCAAAAACGTCGTGGCGGCGGGGCTTGCTTCCGAATGTACCTTAGAAGTCGCTTACGCGATCGGCGTTGCGAAGCCCGTTTCGCTTTTCGTCAACACCAAAGGCACGGGCAAACTTCCCGACGGCAAAATTGCCGACATCATTTCCAAGGAATTCGACCTTCGCCCCGCTTCGATAATAAAAACGCTCGATTTAAGGCGCCCCATTTACAAAGCGACCGCGGCATACGGGCATTTCGGCAGACCCGAATTCCCGTGGGAAAAACTCGACAGAGTAGACGATCTTAAAAAATACTTATAATCGGGTTCAGAAAGGGAATACATTGAAGAGCAACTTAAAAATCAAGAGTCGGAGGCTGTGTTATGATTTTATATCACGGTAGTAATATGGTTGTTAAGAAGCCGGAACTGATCGAGCAGAACAGATTTTTAGATTTCGGTTATGGGTTTTATACAACTACAAATAAAGAACAAGCTTCTAATTTTGCACAGAAAGTTGTTGCTCGCAGAAGCGGTAATCCTTTTGTCAATGTGTATGAGTTCGACGAAAACGTGCAGAGTAGTTTATTGAAAATTAAGATGTTTTCTGCTCCCGATGAGGAGTGGCTTGATTTTGTTTCTGCACACAGAAACGGCGTTTATAGCGGTGAGAAATACGATTTGATTATCGGTGCGGTTGCAAACGATGATGTGTACAGAACTTTGCAGGTTTATTCATCGGGGCTATTGACAAAGGAGCAAGCACTCGAAGCGTTAAAAATTAAAAAATTGTTTAACCAATACGTGTTTGCAACGAATGAAGCTCTCGCCCTTTTAAAATTTTCAGAAGCGATAGAGGTGTGAATATGGATGAAAAATTTAACGCTGTGTTAAGCGTTGCGTTGATACCTCAAATCATAGACCTGATAGTGCAAAAAAACGGGCTTAGCGAACTTTCCGCGATGAATGAGTTTTATCAATCGAAGGTCTATGAACTGCTTTCAAAAGAGGAAACAAAGATGTGGCATTTCAGCCATTTGACTATTTACACGATGTGGAATTATGAAAAAGAGACGGGAAAAATTATTTTCCCTGAGGAGTGAACTTTGAGTAAGGAATTGCCGTTTATCGTACTTTGCGTAGAGGAATATAAAAACCAAAAAGAAATGACGGGCAAAGACGTTATCAACCTGTTTAATAAGTATTCGGTATTAGAATACATCAAGTCGTTCTACGAGTCATTGCACACGATGGGTACGAAATACATCGTTAACGACATAGATTTATACATCAAATC
>JAJWOJ010000450.1 GCA_021635425.1 Clostridiales bacterium
TCTCATAAGAGTAACAAAGACTTTCCTTTTTTAAAACTTTTTCGCAATCGGGCAACAGTAAATCGTTTGCGCGCATAAATATTCCGCCGATAACTATTTTTTCGGGATTAAGAATATCTACAAGCACCGCAAGAGATCTGCCGAGCATCTCGCCGCTTTTTTTGTATACCGCAAGGCAAAATTCATTACCTTTTCTCGCATATTCGGCAATCGTTTTTGCGCTTATCTCGTCATGCCCGCCTACCGTACTCAAATACTCGTCGAAACTCGATTTGTATTTTTGTTTTTTTCCGATTTCTGTGGCAAGGCGAACCATTCCGCTTCCGCTGCAATACCCTTCGCATGAGCCATTTTTACCGTAACCTATGGGGCCTTTCCCGGTAAGACGGACATGTCCTATCTCTCCCGCATTATCGTTTGCGCCCGAATAAAGTTTGCCGTTCAATATAAGCCCCGCGCCGAATCCCGTTCCGAACGTAAGAAAAACCATATCGTCGCATTTTGCTCCCGCGCCAAATTTCCATTCGGCAACGGCGCAAGCGTTGGCATCGTTTTGCAAAAAAGTCGGAATGCCGAATTTTTTTTCGAAATAATCGACGATATATATATCGTCCCACAACGGCAACGACGGCGGTTTCATTATTACTCCGCGTTTGCTGTCAAGCGGTCCTCCGCAACTTATGCCGATACCTTTAATTTCATATTTTCCCTTTTTATCGACAATAAATTCTCCGAATTTTTCAAGAATTACAGACGGTGCCTGTCCTTCGGTAAGAAAATATAGTTTATCTTCTATGTGAATATCCCCGTCGACAAAACCTAAAACGGCGGCGCATTTCGTTCCGCCTATGTCTAAACCAATATAACGGTCGCTCAAATTTTAACCTCATTGTAAAATTTAACTTTTCAACGCTCTTATTATACAACAAGCAAAACACAATGTCAATACCGATTTAAAAAAAAGTGGTAATAGTGGTTCCCTATTTTTTACTTGACATTCCGAAGAAAATATTTTAGAATAAGTAAAAGTACAAGCATCCAAAAGGAACCGTATTATGTCAGATTCTGCCGTGTATAAAAAAATAATAGATTATCTGGAAGTTTTGATCGACGAAAACAAAGAGATCCCTGCCTTCGGAACGTTTGCTCGCAATGAAATTCAACGTAAGCAGAAACCCGGTGAGGCACGCTTACGAACACCTTCTGAAAACTTCGGCAGTAAAAAAGATTCACGGAAAAGGTTACATCATAAACAATACGTCCGCAAAAGATATAACGAAACGCGTAAAAAGATTTAACTTTATCGCGCCGAATCTTTCGACTGCTTTTATGCAAGATATACTTTCGGGAATAGAAAAATTTTGCGATGAACAAATCATAGACCTTTCGATAGAAACAAGCAATTCGAAACTAAACAAAGAACGGCATTTAATTCAAAACGCCGTTGCTTTAAATTCCGACGGAATCATACTTTTCCCTATCGACGGCGACAATTACAACGAAGAATTGATTAAACTTTCGATTTCGAAATTTCCCATATCGATAATCGACAGATATGTAAAAAACCTTAATTTTACTTACGTCGGCACAGACAACTTTGCGGCAATGGAGAACGTGGTTAAATTTCTACACAAAAGAAAATTTAAAGAGTTCGTTTATTTTTCGTCTCACCAATCAACTTCGTCGTCTACAATCGAGCGTATCAACGGATATAATCACGGGCTTATAAAATATTACGGCGCTTCGAGCGCAAAAAACCTATTAAAATTCCCCGCAAACAAAAGTTCTCAGACCGACAGGATAAAGGCATATCTGAAAGCTTATCCCGACACCGAAGTATTAATTTTTACGGGACCTCTTCTTCCTCAGGTTATGGA
>JAJWOJ010000451.1 GCA_021635425.1 Clostridiales bacterium
TCGTATACGTCTATCGGCATTTCATCTTTATTTTGCACCGCACGGAAAAAGTGTTTCAGCATGATGTAGTCCATTCCGCCGTGTCCCGATTTAAGCTGTTCTTCCGTAATCGTTTTCCAATCTTCGGGCAGATATTCCTCGTAGTCGTTCTGACTGTTCAGTGCGTCTTGTATCACGTTTTTCTCATGATCGAATTTATCGCCGTCGAGAATCACCGCTTTCAGCGTTTGAGAATAACACCCTTTCGTGCCGCTTACCGTAATTTCCCTGTCGTAAAGCCGTGGCAAAGTCGTATCGAGTTTCAGCGTGATAAGTTCGCCGTTTTCGCATTTAATAGCAGTAGTTACCACGTCCCCCTGCTTGAATTCGGTACCTTTCAGCACAGAAACCTCTTGGTGAGAATCGATATATTCGTTTAAACCGCGCGCTTTCGACGCCGTCGCCGTAAGATATGTAAACTTATTGCCGCGCGTGATTCCGAGAAGTTTGACGATAGGTCCGAGTTCGTGAGTCGGATAATTTTCGCAATTATGATTTTTATATTCTTCAAGACGGTAATGTCCCTGCCGCAGCGCGACTTCGGTTATTTCGTTGCGCAAATCATGGCAATACGCGCCATGACAATAACAGATTTCGCCGAGTTTACCGTTACGCGTAAGCGAAGTTGCAAGCAGTTCGTCTTTATTATAACAGCAATTTTCAAGAAACATAAAAGGCGTTTTTGTTTTCTCGTATGACTGTACTAGTTTTCGCATATCGTCTAAATTATGCGTGCCGCCAACTTCTATGCCCACGGCGATTCCCTGTTCCATAGCCGCAAGCGCAACCTCTACGTGCGAAGCCCAGCTTGTTGAAACAATCACCGCATCTACGCCGCTACGTAACACTTCGCTAAAATCAGTGGTTTTAAGCGGTTCTCCCTGCCCTGCTTTTATCACTTTTTCGGCGGCAAACTCCACGCGTTCCGCGTGCAAATCGCACAACGCCGTTACAAGTACGTCAGAATTATTTAAAATATTGCCGAGCAACCCGATGCTTCCGTCTGTCATTCCGTACGCCGCGCCGCGCTGACCTAAACCTATTACGCCTATTTTCAATTTTTTGTCTTTCATTTTTTCTTACCGCCTTATGCTTCCGTTACAACGTATTTGTTTTCTGCATACTTTACGTTGTAAGCCTTTCCGCCTACAACTACTCCTTCCAACGAAAATGAAGCGATTTTATCTGAAAGAATCGGCTTGAAATCCGTCTTTCCGCCGTTTACGCAAACGCCGCAAAGCCCATTGATCACATGATCGATAAACGCGGAATGATTGTAATCTTTTCCGCGGCCTACATCGTCGCGGCCATACTCTACGATCAACCTTCTCGCCAACCATTCGCCTGTTGTTCCGTCGAGATCTTCGTCGATCCACGGTCTTATTTTTCCTTCTATCGTAATATGTTGACTTTTCGCATAAGTGATCAGCATATCGGCAAAATCAGAGCCGCCGATTTCTTTTTCGCCGTGAACTTTAATCCATTCCGAAACGCCACGCAATACCTGCGACGTAGCAAACGGCCAAACGGGTCCGTTCCACAAGCAGGCGTGCGGAAACGGAAATTTATACAACGGATTGCTTTGATCCGCCGTTGCCAAGCCGTATTTTTGCTTAAAAATCTTTTCATCCGTTAAAAATTTTAAACAACCCGCATTTTCTTCTTGCGGAATACCGAAATAGAACGGAGTATAAGCGCTCAATTCTTTTGCCGTATGATCGGGGTGCGGATTTGAAAAATCGGGATAGAAACGATCGATCGTTTCGTCGTTTTCCACAGGAAGATTATAATATAAGTCGTTTACGTATAACTTTCCATTGATTTCTTTTTTAAGAT
>JAJWOJ010000452.1 GCA_021635425.1 Clostridiales bacterium
ATGGCAAAGGCAATAAAGACGAAGAGAGCGAGAATCGCCGCGCTGGACGATCTGATGAGCAAGGCATACGAAGATAAACTTTTAGGGAAGATGCCCGAAGAACTTTGTATGAAATTTATCGACCGCTACCTTGCCGAACAGGAGAATTTGCGGAAGGAAGTTTCCGGACTTGAAGCGGAACTGAGAAACGCAAAAGACATGCGGGAAAATATCGACGAATTTATGAGCCGCATTAAGAAGTATCTTGACGTAACGGTAATAACGCGCGAAATGATGCTGGAATTGTTCGACAAAATCATTATCGGTGAGAAAGAGCCGCCGAACGGCGCGCCGCGGCTGATACAACTTGTTTACAAAATCGATATCGACTCGGTTTTATAACAAAACAACAAAATACGCTCCGCGTAATTACTGTGTACCCCATAAAGCACCTACGCGGATAAGGGCATTACAGGAACGAGTGTGCTGAAACGCGACGAGTTCAACAAGATGATAAAGCTCTGCAAAGATAAGAAAATCGATATGATTTTAGTGAAGTCGATTTCAAGATTTGCAAGGAATACGGTAGACTGCCTGCATTATACGCGAATGCTGAAAGCATTAGGTGTCGACGTGTTTTTCGAAGAGCAAGGAATACACAGTATAAAGTCGGATGCCGAATTCTATATCTCGATATACGGAACGATAGCGCAGAGCGAATCGGAAAATATAAGCGCTAACGTAAAATGGGGTAAACTGCAAAGTGCGAAAGAGGGGAAAGTGGTATTTTCATACAAGAACTTTCTCGGCTATCGTAAGGGTGCGGACGGCAAACCCGAAATAGACGAGGAGCAGGCTGAAACAGTAAGAATGATATACGATAGATTCCTTGCCGGCGATAGTTTAAAACAAATTGCCGAGAAGTTGCAAAAAGAACAGAGGTTATCTCCGGCGGGGAAAAGTGAATGGAGCACGTCGACGATTCGTTCGATACTCTCGAACGAAAAATATAAGGGCGACGCTATTATAAACAAAACTTTTACGGTAGACTGCTTAACGAAAGAAGTTCGTAAAAACAGGGGCGAACGTCCAAAATATTACGTTGAAAACAGCCATCCCGCTATAATCGATGCCGAAATGTTCGGCAGAGTTCAAGAGGAACTTGCAAGAAGAATCGGAAAGAAAAAAGTTAAAGAGATCGGCACAAAAACAGAGCAGGGCAAAGATTCAAGTAAATATGCTCTGACGGAACTACTCATCTGCGGGAAGTGTCGTACGCCATACAGACGGTGTACCTGGACGGCTCACGGAAGAAAACAAATAGTGTGGCGTTGCGTAAAACGATTGGACTATGGTAAAAAATATTGCCATAACTCGCCCACGTTAGAAGAAAATCGAATACAAACGGCGATAGTAAACGCTATACAAAAATTCGCGCAACAAGATCCGAAGCTGCTTAAAAATCTCAAAACGCATATAGAAAACGGTATTAGCTGCACGAAGTGTGAAGGTGAAGATATAGAAATTAAGTTAAGACTTGCAACCATAGAGAAAGAAATAAACGAGTTGTTTAATACGATTTCCGCGGATACGATAGAGTCGTTCGACGAAAAGAAAGCAGAAGAATTATTGGCAGAGAAAAACAAATTACAGGCAGATTTAGACAGGCTGGCGGAGCAGCATCAAAAGGATAAAAACAAACAATCGTGTATAGCCGAAATAATGGACTTAATCGACGGGTTGAAGAATCGGACCCTTGTATACGACGATAAACTTGTCCGCCAAATAATAGAGGTGGTAATAGTCGAATCGAAAGAAAAAATAAAAGTTGGTTTTGTAGGCGGGGAAGAGATTGAACAGGTAATATAAGTGAATGGAGAATCAATAAG
>JAJWOJ010000453.1 GCA_021635425.1 Clostridiales bacterium
TGGAGCTGGCGATTGGAATCGAACCCACAACCTGCTGATTACAAGTCAGCTGCTCTGCCAATTGAGCTACACCAGCAATATGAACTAATGGTGCCTTAGGGCGGAATCGAACCACCGACAGAGGGATTTTCAGTCCCTTGCTCTACCGACTGAGCTACCAAGGCATTTTTTGTTTTGCCCTTAACCATAAACAGTTAAGGGCAAACTATGGCGACCTGGATGGGGATCGAACCCACGACCTCTAGCGTGACAGGCTAGCGTTCTAACCAGCTGAACTACCAGGCCATTTTAAAATTTGCTTTACGTTGTTTGTTCTTGGTGGGCCTTCTAGGACTCGAACCTAGGACCGGCCGGTTATGAGCCGGCTGCTCTAACCAACTGAGCTAAAGGCCCGTATCCCTCAGTAATATTGGTCGGGGTGAAGAGACTCGAACTCCCGACCCCATGGTCCCAAACCACGTGCGCTACCAACTGCGCTACACCCCGTGAACTGATTTTCAACGCTTTATTATAATAACATAGCCGAAAAGCTTTGTCAAGCATTTTTCCAAAAAAAATTAAAGTTTTTAAAGAAATTTTTTCAGCGCGGATCGCGGTCTTAAAAATCGTCGGGAACGCATACGTTTCGATATTCCGCCTTTACGCCGCGAATTACATCGCCGACGATCTCCCGTCCGTAGCCACGAGTGATTGCGTTTGAACTCTGTCTTGCGTCGTGTTTTCAGGCTAATACATTGTTCCGCAAGTGTCATCATATACGGGTGTATTATGCCGCTTGCGCGCCGCGTCTTAACCTAAAAACGCGACGCAATACTTGCAGGCAACCAAAACGCAATCACTTGTGACTACAAAGCGGAATAAATCCGGATTTTCCGACATATATTTTGACATATATAATATTGCGTTATGACAAACAAAAATCGTTTAAACGAAACAAATAAACTCGTTGCGGCGGCAATAATTGCGATTTTGTCGGCAGTATATATCGTCTGCACATGCGTAAGGATTACCGCAACGGCATCGCCGAAGCCCGTTTTTACGGTCGTTATCGACGCGGGGCACGGAGGAATCGACGGCGGCGTTTCGGGAAAAACAAGCGGCGCGCGCGAAAGCGAACTCAACCTCGATATCGCGAGGAAACTGAAAGACAGGCTGGAAAGCGCGGGCGCAAAAGTCGTTATGACCAGAAAAACCGAAGCGGGGCTTTACGGAATCCTTTCCAAAGGCTTTAAAAAACGCGACATGCAAAAGCGAATGGAGATCGCCAACGGCGCCGACCCGACGATTTTCGTTTCAATTCACTTAAACTACTTTTCTTCGTCTTCCCGCCGCGGCGCACAGATTTTTTACAAAAACGGAGACGCCGAAAGCGAAATTCTCGCGTCAAAAATTCAAAGCGGGCTTAATCTTCTTTATAATAAAAACTACTCCCCTCTTTCGGGCGATTTTTATGTTTTAAACGAATCGAAATCGACGGCTGTTCTCTGCGAATGCGGATTTTTATCCAACGAGGAAGACGAAAAATTGCTTTTGACCGACGATTACCGCGAAAAAATCGCCGAAAAAATCTACGAAGGAATCGAATTTTACCGCTATGACGCCGCATCAGAAAACGTTTGACTTCATAAAAAGCACTTTCAAAAGTCTACGGAAAAAGATTGTTTCCGCAAAAAACCGTTATCAGAGCTTCGAAAAATTCCGATTATAAAACGGGAGCCGCCACAAATCGCGTAGCGTTTGCGGCGACTCCTTTCCCAATCCCCCACACCGAAAAAGCGAAACTGAAACCAAAGAGATTATTTTTTCTCGCTTTTTTCGGCAAATTTTATTACCGATTATAAGCCTTATCGGGTATATAC
>JAJWOJ010000040.1 GCA_021635425.1 Clostridiales bacterium
CAATTATTTTTTCCGCAAAGCGGTGACAATAAATAAATAAATAAATCACACCGAGTCGGCAAGAGGGGACGCGGACGGAATGAAGTTGGATGAAAATTCAAGATCGATATCGAAGGTTTCCGCGTTGTCGTAAGCGGCTAAGCGGCAAATCGAAACTTCGTATGCCGTGAGCGTTTTGCTCTCCGTTTCGGAAAACTTCTTGACGTATTCGCGCGATTGAATTCTCCCCGAAATCGCGATTTTTTCGCCGACATCCAGATTCTTTACGAAACGCGCGTTTCTCCCCCAGGCAATGCACGGAATATAATCGGATTTATTATACGCTCTGTTCACGGCAATCAATACGTCCGCAATTTCACGCGAAAAGGGCGTGGTTCTGTATACGGGCGGCTTGCAGATATAGCCCGAAAGGACGATATTGTTAGGGTTCCTCGCGCCCTCGCCGCCGACTATTTCGCGGATAAAAACCGTGAGCATGAGTTTGCTCTTTCCGTCAACAAGCTTGTTGTAGCTTCTGAACTGCCCTATCGCGCAAAGCGGCGAACCGACCGTGAGCGAATGGCTTTCGATAAGCCGCTCGGAAATGGTTACGGGAAGTATATCCGATTGCCCCGAAAGCCGTTTTACGTTCACTTCCATTTCGTAAAACCCTTCGCCGTAAACCTCGTGCGAAAACTTGGCTTCGGTTACGATTACGCCGCTTACGAATACTTTGTTGTTCTGTTTTTCTTCAATCATTTTGTTCTCCCTTAGCGATGTTTGTTCTTCGCTTGATTTTTAGTTTGTTTTTTCGTCTGCATAAAGCTCGCGTCAATTCGTTTTTATTTGCGTGCCGTCGGGCAGAATTTTATAGTCATCGGTGTAAATAAGTTCGCCTATAGGTCGATAAACAAGCCCTTTTTGCTGAGTTGCCGCAAAGATCAAAGGAAGCGATTCGAGGGTGTGCAAGCCGTTGTTGTGCATTAAAATTATCGACCCCGACTTTGCTTTTTTAATAACCCTCGTTGCGATTTCCTCGGCGGATAAATTCTTCCAGTCCAACGAATCGACGCTCCACTGAACGGTATTTAGCCCCAGCTTTTCGGCAACGGTTATAAGCCTGTCGTTATAATCCCCGAACGGCGGACGGAAAAGAGTTACCTTTTTGCCCGTAATCTCCTCGATAGCTTTCACCGAGCTTGTAAGCTCTTCCTCGATCGCCTTTTCCGAAAGCTTGCTCATCTTCGGATGAGTTTTGGAATGAGTTCCTATCTCATGCCCGCGTTCAGAGATTTTTTTGAGATAATCGGGATACTTCTCCGCCCAGAACTGCACCACGAAAAAGGTGGCTTTAACGCCGTAAAAATCGAGCGCGTCTAAAATTCCGTCGGTATATTCAACTCCCCAGGCGCAATCGAAAGATATCGAAAGGCTGTCGTCGTCCCTTTTTACGCCGTAAACGGGCAACTTCTTTTTGCTCGTGTTTGCAGTGTATACGACGTAATTCCCGCTCGCCTTAAGGCAAACGCCCGCAACGACGATTATCGCAAGCCCGAGTGCGATAAACAATAAAAACTTCTTGTTCGTCTTCATTCAACGCTCCTTTATTATATCACCCGCGAAAACGTATAATTCGGATTTTATTGTCGAATTAAAGCAATTTTTAGCTGGCGGAAACTTTCGTTCAAGCCCCTTCCGCCTCGCCCCGAAAACTTCTCGGATATCCGGATTATTTGAATTTTACGTAAATTTATACTAAAATATATGTCGCGCGGACGCGGTTTAAACCCGCCGGCAAAAAAACATAAAAAAATTTTTAAAAAAGCATGTAAAAACAGTTGACATACAAGCCCGTTATGTATATAATTCTCCCGTTGCGTTTACTTTTGCTAAACTAATTGTTTAAATTTGCTAACCTTTCTAAACTTTGGGTTTAGATTTGCTAAGTCTTTTAAACTTAAAGTTTAATACGAACCGGCAACAACGCATCCGCAGGGGAAAAAATTATGGAAATAGGAAACAAAATCAAACAATTGAGGCTTCAATGCGATCTTACGCAGGAAGAGCTTGCCAACAGGTGCGAACTGACGAAAGGCTACATAAGTCAGCTTGAAAACGAGCTTACAAGCCCGTCGATAGCAACTCTTATGGATATTCTTTCCGCGCTCGGCACCAACCTCAAAGATTTCTTCGCGGAGGAACCCGAAGAAAAAATTGTATTCAAGGAAAACGAGTTCATCGAAAAAGAGACGGCGCAATACACCTTGAACTGGCTCGTACCCAATTCGCAGAAAAACGAAATGGAACCCGTACTTGTCGATCTGATGCCAAAAAAAAATACCGAACCCGACGTTCCGCACGAGGGCGAAGAATTCGGTTTTGTTCTCGCGGGGACGGTGATCGTTCATCTCGGAAACAAAAAATATAAGGTAAATAAAGGCGAAAGCTTTTATTATTCGGCATCGAAAGAGCATTATATAGAAAACAATACGGACAGAGTGGCTAAATTCATATGGGTAGCCACCCCGCCGACGTTTTAATCCGCATACGGAGAGTATACAATGGAAAAAGAAGAAAAAATCATCGAACTAATCGGCGTCGAAAAGGAATTCGACGGCGAACAGGCTGTGGAGAACATGAATCTCTACGTAAGAAAAGGCGAATTCATCACCATTTTAGGCCCGTCCGGTTGCGGAAAATCGACGACGCTCAGAATGATCGCGGGATTCGAATTGCCCACCAAAGGCAAAATCCTTTTAAACGGCAAGGACATAACCAACCTTCCCCCCTATGAAAGACCGATCAACACCGTCTTCCAGCGTTACGCGCTTTTCCCACACTTAAACGTTTACGATAACATCGCGTTCGGGTTGAAGCTCAAAAGATTTAAAAATACGTATAAGACGAACGACGGAAAGATCATAACCAAAGTTGAAAAACTCACCAAAGACGTTATCGACGCAAAAGTTTCGAGAGTTTTAAAGCTCGTAGACCTCGAAGAATTCGAAAAAAGAGACGTAACCACCCTCTCCGGCGGACAACAGCAAAGAATTGCGATCGCGAGAGCTATCGTTAACGAACCCGAAATTCTTCTTCTCGACGAACCGCTCGGCGCGCTCGACCTCAAAATGAGAAAGGACATGCAGCTCGAGCTTAAAGCCATGCACGATAAACTCGGCATAACGTTCATTTACGTCACGCACGACCAGGAAGAAGCCCTCACGATGAGCGACACGATCGTCGTCATGAAAGACGGAACCATTCAGCAGATCGGCACGCCGAAAGACATTTACAACGAACCCAAAAACGCGTTCGTTGCCGACTTCATCGGCGAAAGCAACATCTTCTCGGGAACTATGGTCGGAAAAATGAAAGTCCGTTTCATCAACAAAGTGTTCGATTGTGTGGACGATTTCCCGCTTAACGAAAAGGTTGACGTAGTCGTCCGCCCCGAGGATATCTTCCTTGTGGACGAGGGCAAAGGGCAGGTAGACGGCGTTATCACCTCCTCCATTTTCAAAGGCGTTCACTATGAAATGACTTTCGTCGTCGGCAAAACCGAAATAGTCATTCAGGACACCATCGAAAGAAAAGTCGGCGAAAAATGCTCGGTCATCATAAAGCCCGACGATATACACATAATGGAAAAGGAATTCGACGCCAACCGTTACGACGGATACATCACCAAGAAAAACACCGTATGTTTTGCGGACGGCGAATTCGAATGCGACGTAACTCAGCTTTACGAAGGATCTCACCTCGACGAAGAGGGCTACCTCATCACGCAGGACGGACAGAAACTCGACCTCACCGACACCGACGTTTCGGTTGAAGTGGGTCTTAAAGACATCGAAATAATCGACAACGACGAAGACGGCGACGCTTGCGGAACGATCATTCAGATAGTTTACAAAGGCGACCACTATCAGGTCATAATAAGAACTGACGAAGAGGAAGAAGATTTCGTCGTCGATACCGAATACACCTGGAACGAAAACGACAGAGTTTCCGTCAAAATCCCCAAGGATAAAATCAAACTTAAGTTAAAGGCGGTTACGAAATAAAATGAAAGCGCTTAAATTTTCGAGAAAGCAGCTCGGAATCCCTTACGCCGTATTCATCGGTTTGTTCGTGGTTCTGCCGCTTCTCCTCATTGTTTTATATGCGTTCACCGTCGAAAGAGGCGAACCGACGACGAACGACGTAACGAAATTCTCGTTCTCGTTTGAAAACTTCGTCTATTTCTTCGGAAGTTCGGCAAACATCCGCGCGATTTACGTGAGCTTCGGGCTTGCAATCGTAACGACGGCTATATGCCTTCTCGTCGCTTATCCCGTCGCGTACATTCTCGCACGTTCGAAAATGAAATGGAGAAACGTCATTCTGATGCTTTTCATTCTCCCGATGTGGATAAATTTCGTTCTGAGAACGGCGGCGATGAAAGAACTGCTCTTTAAAATAGGCATGTACCGCTCGAGCAAGCTCAGTATGGTAAACACGGTTATCGGCATGGTATACGATTATCTGCCGTTCACCATTCTCCCATTATACACCGTTCTTATCAAGCTCGATAAAAGCATTCTGGAAGCTTCGGCAGACCTCGGCGCGACGGGCGCGCAGACTTTCTTCAAAGTCGTAATCCCCCTTTCCGCCCCGGGAATCGTTTCGGCGATAACGATGGTTCTTCTCCCCACGACAACGAGCTACGTCGTATCAGATACCCTCGGCAACGGAAACGTAACCATTATCGGCAAGCTTATCGAAGATCAGTTCTCAACTATGTTCGACTGGCACGCGGGTTCTGCGATAGCGATGATACTTTTGATTCTTATATTTATAACGATGTTCGTAACGCGTAAATTTTCGGACGAAGAAGTCAACACGAGAGGAGGCGGATTATGGTAAAGAAAATACTCAAAATTTCATATATCGTCCTCGCCCTCGCGTTTATTTACGCGCCGATAGTTCTCCTCACGATTTATTCTTTCAACCTCTCGCCGTCAATCGGTATCTGGTCGAAGGAATGGGGCTTCGGGCTTTATAAACAGCTTTTCAACGACAAGGACATAATGCAAACCGTTTTAAACACGGTGGTGCTTGCTCTTCTCGCGTCCGTCTGCTCGACGATTCTCGGCACGATCGGCGCGATAGGAACTTTCTATTCGGGCAGAAAAGCCAAAGGCACGCTCAACGCGCTCACGCAGATTCCCGTCATAAACGCGGAAATCGTAACGGCGATTTCAATCGCCCTCGTCTGCTCGATGTTCGCTTTCGGAAGAACTTACGCGTCTCTCCTTATAGGTCATATCGTGCTTTGTTTCCCCTTCGTTTACCTTTCCGTTTTGCCGAAGCTCAAACAACTCGACGGAAATTTGTACGAAGCCGCGCTCGATTTAGGCGCAAGCCCGACGAAAGCATTGTTCAAAGTAATTCTCCCCGAAATTCTCCCCGGAATTTTCAGCGGGTTCATGCTTGCGATAACCCTTTCGCTCGACGATTACATCATCACGACCTTCACCCGTCCGCCGACGTTCGACACGATTTCCACTTACGTTTTCGACGCTTATGCGAAAGGCGGAAAAGGCTCGTCCGTTCCGGCGTTAAGAGCTTTATCCACACTCATCTTCGTCCTTATGGTTCTGATTTTAATCGTTCAGAACGTCGCTGCGTCAAGGAGGGCTAAAAAAAATGAAAAAACGCGTTAATCGGCTTATAGCCGCACTTTTTGCAACCGTTGTCGCCGTTTCCCCTCTCGTCGGGTGCGGCACGGAAAATACCGATTCGGGCATTTTGGAACTTAACGTTTTCAACGCGGAAGAATATATCTCCGAGTTCGACGCCGATTGGGAAACAACCGACATCATAGAAGATTTCGAAGCGTACGCAACCGAAAAGTACGGCAGAAAAGTAAAGGTGAACTACTCCACTTTCGGTACGCTCGAAAACATGTACAACGAGCTTCAGCTCACCAAGAAGAAAGGTAAAAACGGTTACACTTACGCATACGATCTCGTTTGTCCGTCCGATTATATGATTCAACGAATGATAAACGAGGACATGCTCGAAACGTACGACGTCAACTACGACGAGGACGGAAACGTAAGCTATAAAACGATAGACAACTTCAACGATTACGCTTCGGGATTCATCAAAGATCTTTTCAACTCCAAAGAGGAAGCCGATTACGTTACGGGTACGGTTAAAAAATGGTCGGAATACGCGGTTTGCTACATGTGGGGTACGATGGGTTTCATTTATAACCCCGTAAAACTCGCCGAAACGAACGCGAATATCGACGTAAACACTATCGTGGACGAAAAAGGCGAACTCAAACTTTCGGGCGAAGAACTCGAAAACGCGGTTAACGCCAACACCTGGCACCTTCCGTGGGAAGCGTATTACAAAAACCTCGGAACGATCAAAGACAGCATAAGAGATACTTACGCTTTGGCAGTGGGAAACGTTTACAGCGATAAGCTCCTTGCTTTAAAAGCCCTTTGGGAAAACGGCACGCTCACGCATGACGAATATCAAGCAGTGCTTATCAAGGTTTTCAACAACGTAAATTCCGCTTTTTCGGACGAATTCGCAGAGCTTAAGCTTCCCGCGGATAAACTTGCCGCCGTACAGAAAATTTTCCCCGACGCAAAAGAAAAAACCGTCGATAAAGTAAGCGAAACGCTTAAAGTTTTAAAGCATAACGTTTACGGTTTCGAGGTTGACAGCGGTAAAAAGGATATGGCTGCGGGTAAAATCGCAATTAACTTCGCCTGGTCGGGAGACGCGGCTTACACGCTCGACACCGCCGACGAATATTCGGACGGAGCAAAGCTTTATTACGCCGTTCCGAAGGAAGGGAGCAATATCTGGTTCGACGCATGGGTTATGCCGAAAGGCGCGAACAAAGAGCTTGCGCAGGACTTCGTAAACTTCATTTCCTCGCCGGAAAACGCGATTTCCAACATGGATTATATCGGTTATGTAAGCCCGATCGCGGGCGACGACGTATTCGCTCGTTTGCTCGACACTTACGAACTCACCACCGACCCTGACGAAGCCGAAGAACTCGGTTACACGGCGATAGATTATTCTTATTATTTCGATAATATTTCGGACGAATACGAAACGGAAGACGAGGACGGAAACGCGGTTACGGTTAAATTCAGAACGGACGACGGAAAAGTTATAGTTTACGCTTCGCCCGACATGATCGGCAGACAGCTTACCACGCAATACCCCGAAAAATCGACGGTAGACCGTTGCGCGTTGATGACCACCCTTTCCAAACAGGAACTGAAAGACCTCAACAAAATGTGGAGCGACGTAAAAGTCGGCGACATCCCCACTTCCATGCTTATAATTATTCCGGTAATAATCGGACTGCTCGTTATCGGTTTCGTCGCGTATTCGATACTCAAAAAGCACGGCATAACCTTCAAGCGCAAACCTAAAAACTACGGCACGCTTATAAAAAGCGAAAGAATTTAAGCAGACGGTCTCGCGTAAGTTTTTCTGCCTGCATCGGCAAAATAACTTAATTCTCCGATTGCCGTTTATCGTTTGTCGTTCTTATTCTATTCAAATGTAAAAATATCTGTTAATCGACTTATATGCGGACTTTATACGTTTTCTGCATACAAGCATGAAAGATAAAACGCCCAGTCCTCGCGACTGAAAAAGTGTACGCCGTCGCGGATAAAAAACGCGATTTCGCCGCCGACGTTTTTCTCGCCGGCCGCGAGCGGCGTATTTACGGGCGTCAGACCGGTTAATCCGAGTTCTTTATATGCTTCGCTCGCCGCTTCCGCGCATAAATACTGCGCGTCCGTGTCCGCCCAGTCGTCCTCGCTCGCCGCAACGACAAAAACCTTTCTCGGGGCAACCGAAGCCATTAAATAATGTTGGTCGAAAGGCATTTCGTACTCTTTTTCTGCGTATTTTTTAAAGTTCGGAGTAAACCAATACGGAAAAACGTCGGTAATGACTTTAATCGTTTCGCCGTGCTTATCACGGGAAATCGCCGCGCCGCAGCAACCCGAACAGTTTACCATACAGCCTGCAAAAATATCGTATTTCGCCGCCGCTAAAAGCGCGGTTTTACCGAGCCTCGAATGCCCCGCAACGTACAATTTCTCTTTAACCGTCAACCCCTCGTTTATAAGGTATTCGCCGACGATTTTCGCGGCGTATGCCCAAAGAGACAATTTGCCTGCGGAATACTTATCCGAACGGTCGCAAAAAAGCGGCGCGATTCCCGTAGAAAAGTCGCCGTCGTCGGTAGATATTTCCTTATAGTAAAGATGCGCGACGGCAATTCCGCCGTCCATAAGTTCCTCGACGGGGCAATATTTCGTCGGAAGATACTTCATAAAATCGAGATGTACGACGAAATTATACGACTTTATTTTCGTCGGAACGAATAAGTCCGCCACAAAAGCAGCGGTTTTACCGCTCTTTTCAAGCTTAAACTCCAAAGCGGTATGCTTTGCTTTGTTACAGAAAAAATAGCCGTAGTCGCCGTCGAACTTCTCGTCCGTAACGTCTTTTACGCTTATTTTAACGCCTTTTTCGTCGATTTCGCCGTATTCTTCCCGAACGATTTCGCTTAAAGTTTTTTCACGGGAAAAATCCCCGTTTTCTCTTAAATAATCCGGGAGACTAAACCCTTTCCGGTATCTGTTTCCGATTAAAACGGAATCAAATTCTAAATTTTTCATATTAAACTATTTTATCAAAGCACAGCTTTACCCTGTTCGGTATTTTCGCAAGCGAAACGTCGTCCAGATGCTTTATTCCGCTGCTTTCGCCGAGTTCTGCAAAAGTAGTATCGCACTTTGTAATGTTTTGTTCGTTTATAACTTTTCCGCTCGTCTTCTGAACGCCGCAAACGGAATATTTCACTCCGCCGAAAAGCAGCCTTACGTTGGAAACGAAAATCGAATCTTCGCCGAAACTTTCCAATATAACGTATTCGACGGGCTTATTTTTCATTGCGAAACGAACGGTAGCCGTTCCGCCGAGGTCAAATGTGACGGCTTCGGGTTTAACGCTTCCGAAATACAGTTCGTTTTCGGCTTTTTCGCCCGCATATTTAACGATTATCTTCATTTTCGGCGAACCGAATCCGTCGGGCGTTACCGTATCGAGATATAAAATTCCGCAACCTCTGTTTGCCTCTATCGACTGTTTTACGTTTGAAACAAGCGTTTTCCTGCGCGTCTTTTCCGCTTCCATAAGTCCGCCCGAACTCTTTATCCCGTCGCGGTACTTTTTCCACAGATAACCGGCGTTTGCGTTGATTTCTTCAAAGCCTTTCTCTGCTTCGTCGAGCGTAGCGAAGATTTCGTTAAAATCGGCGACGCCGTTTCCGAAATTTTCCTTTTCGTATTCGTCGAAAACCTTATACCCCTCAGAATTTACCATATATATAAGGTATTTGTCAAGCGAAAAATCGTAAATATCGAGCAGAATATCCCGTTTTTCTCCGCTTATGCGATTTTCGTCCGCAAGAACGCCCCTCAATTTATCCGTAAAATCTTTCAAAACGTTTTTGTAAAGCTGTTTAACGAAATTGTCGTCCTCGGCTTTAACGCCTATATTCGTACCGATAAGGCAGGACGTCAAAACCTGGTTTTCAAGCAAAAGTTTTGCAATTTCCCTATCGCCGATTATCTCTTCATACACCTTAACTTTATCGTCGAAGCTCTTGATCCGACCGTTCCAGAGTTTCCCGCAAAGGGCTATAAGGGGGTAAATTCCGTTATAGAAACTCGCGGCTCTTTCCCATATCGTAAGAATCGCGCCTATCGGCTTATGTTTCAAAGCATAATCGGTTAAAGTATCCACATTATACGTCGAAGAAGCGTTGCTTCCGTATGCGCAGAAAATATACTCGAATCCTAAGCGGTCGTAAACGGAAAGCCAATCTTTTCTCACTCTGTTCGTCCAGTGACCTTTGGTCTCCGAACCGATAAATCCGTAATTCCAATGACACAGTATTATATCTCTCGGAAGTTCGGCGACTATGTCGTAATACTCGAAAAAGTCATCCCACATAAGCATGGTTTTGCCCATGCTTTTCGCAAGTCCGTAATCGTGCATAACCTGCGAGAAAAATATATCCTTTTTCGTCTCGCCCGCTTTAAGGCGAGCCTTACATCTCGGACACTCGGCAAACTCGAACACTTCGTCAAGCCCCATATGAACGTATTTCCCCCGAAACGCCGAGCATACTTCCGTGATGTACGCGTCGAAAAACTTGTTAAAATCGGGGTTAGACGTACAGCCGACCGAACCGCGTTTAAACCGTTCGGGAGACCAGCCTCTGCCTTCAATTCTCTCGTCTTTAAATTCGGAAAGGCTCGCGGCTTCTTTGTATTGCAATAGTTTTTCGATATGATAAAAGTTCTCGAACGCGGGTATTGCGAGCAGCCCTTTATCTTCTATATAGTCCGCAATCTCCTTGATTTCGGCCATCGAATAAGTGTCGTCTTCATCGAAAAAAGGCGTGACTTTTGTTCTTATTGAACACTCTAAATACAGAATAATCGTGTTATAGCCCCACTTTTCGGCGTTATCCACGAAATTTTTTATAAACTCGATTTTCTCTTTTTGTCTTCCGAGATCTATTTGTACGGCAACGATTTTCATTGTTTTCCTTTATCTTATTTCGTTCCAGACAGCCATGTTGCATTTTTCGCTGTCGTAATTTTTACCTGCGGACGAATAATCGCAAAGGGTTATTTCGCCGTCTTTCGTTTTTACCTTTACAGTTTCGTTCGTGTAAAACTTATCGTTTTTAACGAGTATGGAAATCGTTCCGCCCGATTTTTTCGATACTGCGACGGGTTTTCTTAAATCTTCGCCGAACCTCTCGTCTCTCGCGAGCGCGACGGGACCTCTTTCAAACCCGACCTTTCCGTTTAAAATTATTCTTTCAACTTTCATCGGCATCGAAACGACTATTTTATCACCGTTTTTAACCTTAACGACGGCGTAGCCTTTTTCTTCCGCAAATCCCGATTCTTTACCGCCTGCCGACACCGAGAAATTTTTCGTCCATTTCGGTATACGCAGGAAAAGCGTCGTTTCGCCGCTCGTTTTCACCGAGATTTTCGCCTCACCCTTTTTATAGAGATCGGCTCTCACCGAAATTTTCGTTCCGCTCTCCTTTTCCGAATACGTTCCGTCGTTATAGAGGTTGACGTAATAACCGTTTTCGCCTTTCGTTACGGCGACAAGCCCGAAAAGAGAAGTCCCGGCGCCGCCGATAGCCGCGCAGCAACCGTAAGATCTGCCGTTTTCCATAACTTTGAAACCGCCGATTCTTCTCGCTCTTTGCCCTAAACAAAGGGGGCTGTAA
>JAJWOJ010000454.1 GCA_021635425.1 Clostridiales bacterium
TTGTTTGCTGTTTTCGCCTTAACGATAAGCTTTGCGATTACGGGTTTTACAGCTAAAGCAAAAGCAGATACTAAAGCGGCAACTTGCCCCACAAGCGGCGTTTTCGAAATAAACGACAAAGTCGGATTAAAGCTTAACGAAGACGGCGGCATGCGTTGGATTCTTAAAATGGATGAAGCGCATTTCGGTTACATAAAAGGAAATGAAGCCGTAGAACTCGGTTTTGTAATCGCTCCGAAAATTTTGATGGATCAAGCGAAAGAAGACTACTATGGCATGCAGAAGAAAATTGTTGTCACAGTAGATAAAGAAAAGATTTACGAGCTTACAGACAAAGACGGATATCACTATGCTAACGGTTGCGTTATAAATATGAAAGCGGTGAACCGTAAATACGATTACACTGCCGCGGCGTATATCAAAAACGGCGAAAAAATTGAAAAACAAGCCGCAGTCAACGAGAACTCGGTAAAAAGTTTTTATAATGTTTCAAATGCCGCAATTCTTTATTCGGGCGAAGATTATTCCGAAAAAATGCTCGGGCTTACAGCTTACGATTGGCTCGGAACAGAAGAGTACCCGATAAAAGTAGATACAATCGAACAATACAATTCGCTTGTCGGAAAAATAAATGCAGGCAGGGATTTCTCTTCTAAGTATATTGCGGTTAATACTTCTGTTAATGAAGAAGAGGGTGCTGTATTGGAAGAAGGGAAGAGCTTACCTCAAAATAAATACAGAGCCGGTACCGTAATATTTAAAGACGGAGATAAAGAACTCGGTAGCGTTTTAGTCAAAGAGGGTGAGGCAGCAAGCTTTGCAAGCCCGGAAAAAGCTCCCGATGAAACTTACAGATATTCTTTTGCAAAATGGGTAACCGAAAACGGCGGCGACATGGAAGCCGATTTAAACAACGTTACTCATGATATGACGGTATATGCCGATTTTAATAAAATTTATCTCAACGCTATTACGGAACTTGTTGCAAATGACGTGGAATACGAAGTAACGCCCGACATTAAAGCTACAGCTAAACACGGTGAAATTCAGTTGACTTATTCAAAGACGAAAGACGGCGAATATGTAGCATGGGATGAACTCGATAATCACAATGTCGGCGTATACTATGTAAAAGCATCCGTAGCCGCAACAAGCGAAATGGACGGTGCGGAACAGATTGCTTCGTTCAACGTTACAAAAGCAACAAACTCAATAACACTCGAGATTTCAACTATTAAATGTACTGATGATCCTATTCCGACCGTAAACGCAAAACACGGAAAAGCAAAATTTTTATACGGAAAAGATATAGATACGGTACAAGCTTGGGAATTCTCTGTTGTAAAACTTAAAGATGCTGAAGGGAATGAAATTATCGATGCTAAGCTTGGTTATAGGGTAAAAGCAACAATTGAAGAAACAGAAAATTACGAAGGCGCGACAGCTGTAGCCGACTTTACCGTGGCGCACGATTTCGATGAAAACGGATTGTGTAAATACTGCAAAAAACCTCAGAGTTGCGTATCATATGCGGAAGACGGAAATGTTGCATATATCAGCGGATACATTGAAGGATTCAACCCGTCTGGCGAAGTGCACCCGCTTGCAAAGTATAATAATAAACCTGTAACCTATGTTGCGGAAAATTGTCCTTGGACGGGTATGGTTAAAAAGATTATTCTTCCCCAAAGCGTGACTGATTTTAAAGGTAACTCTTTTGAAAGAGCTGCTAATCTCGAATATATTTCGATGACGGGCGTTACACATATTTCCACGGGCAATAACTTTATAAACAATCAGAAGATTACGACGGTTATCGTCAACAAAGCGTTTAATCTTGACAATCA
>JAJWOJ010000041.1 GCA_021635425.1 Clostridiales bacterium
CGTTTATACCGTCGATGATATCTTCCGTTTTTCCGTCGGTTTCCATCATAGATATTGCGGCATATCCCTCGCCGATCGTTTTTGTATTTATAACAATAATTTCGCTTTCGGTATATAATTTAGCCGCCTGCTCCGCCGTTAAAATGACGTTCCCGTTATTCGGGAAAACGAAAATTCTTTCGGCGTTAACCTTATCGAAAGCTTCGATAAGATCTTTTGCCGATGGGTTCATGCTCTGCCCGCCGTCGACAATCTCGTCCGTTCCGAGGGATAAAAACGTCTCTTTTATACCTTTCCCCGCCGCAACGGCAACGATTCCCGTTTTTTTGCATGCAGATTGCGAGCGGAATTTTCGGCGAGCCTTGCCTGGGCGTTATCTCCCTTTTCGACGGCTTCGCTGTGCTGTAAGGTCATGTTTTCAATCTTCAAAGTCAGAAACTCGCCGAATTGCTGACAATATTGCAATATCCCGCCGGGATTTTTCGTGTGTACGTGAACTTTGACGATGCTTCCGTCCTTAAAGCATACAACCGAATCGCCAACGCTGTTAAGATAATCCGTCAACGCCGCCGCGTCGAAAAACTCCACGTCCGTTTTCGAGCGCTGCAACCTTAACAAAAACTCCGTACAATATCCGAATTCGAGAACGCTGTTTTCGTCAAAAAGCGAAAAATCGAGAGGCTCGGCGACATGTTGTTTATCCGTTTTATAAAAGTCGTCATAAGAAAAGTTTTCATCCTTTTCCAATGCTTCTTTCATACCTTCGAAAATATAGTATAGCCCTGCGCCGCCGCTATCCACCACGCCCGCCTCGGCAAGCACGGGAAGAAGTTCGGGGGTTCTGTCGAGCGAACGCCCCATTTCGTTTAAAAGTTCGTCAAAATATTTCTCGAGTCCGCCGTCGTATTTCTTTTCGTTGGCATATCTGACGGCATCTTTGAAAACCGTTAATATCGTGCCTTCCACGGGTTTTGAAACAGCGTGATAAGCTTGCTTTACGCCGTTTTCCATCCCTCGCTTTACGTCTTCGAAACCGGCTTTTTCGAGATTTAAAAATTCCGATGTGATACCTGCAAAAATTCTCGAAAGAATAACGCCCGAATTACCTCTCGCGCCGAGGAGCATTCCTTCCGCGGCCGCTTTTGCCGCCGCTCCGATATTTTCGCCCGCACGCTTTGCGGCGTCCGCTCCCGAACCGAACGTCATCAACATATTGTCGCCCGTATCCCCGTCGGGAATGGGAAAAACGTTCAGATCGTTTATATCCTTTCGGTATGCGGCAAGCTTACACGCTCCGCCCGAAAGCATCCTCGCGAACTCCTTTCCTCCTATTGTGGTTGTATACATATCTCTCCCGAAACGCTTAAAAATCATGTCTGATTATTATCGTTTTCCAATTATCCGATTATTGTGTTTGCTTGCCATAACGCAACAATCTGCATTATAAACATAAAAACACTTATTCATTATATAATATATTTTTATATTAGTCAAGAATATTTTCGACTTGTTGCTCCATAAAATTTTTCGCTGTATATGACGAAAAAGACGACCTCGTAAGAGATCGCCTTTTCCGTTTGTATTTTAAGGGGGATTAGGGTAAGCGTTTTTATCTCGAAGCCGTTTGCTTCAAGAGGACAAAGCAGAACCTGTCCGCTTTATCTGCCTTTATTCTACACCATAGATGTGACAACAATATGATGACGAAATAAAAGATTTATTGTTCTGTCAACGCTTTGATTACCGGCTTTAAACCCAACTTGTCAATTGTTAAAATTATCCCTTCGGACGACGCGAAAATTTCGGTATCGATTAGCCCGGATACTATTTTTGCTTTTAACCTACTCTCTTCGCAATCCGAAAGATAAACGGCAAATCCTTCGTCCTTCGATTTTCGTTTTTTGTTTGAAAACATACGATATATTTTTATGCGTTCCTGCTTTTTTTCCGCGATTTTTTCTATCGTTCCGATTTTTTCGACGGCAAAAAAGAACTCGCCGCTACCCGCAACACTTTCGGAAATTATTGTTCCAGCAGAATATTTATTAAAAGTATTCGATATTCTGATCGGGATATCGGTTTTCGACAACAATGCAAGAACGTCCGGATGAAGCACGTTGACGGAAAAATCCGTAAGAATTTCCATTTGACGAAAAGACAATTCCTTCAACGGTTTTAAAAATCTTTTGTTTGTTTCTATGTTTTTCACGATGAGCGGAGGAGCAGGCAACACCCCGTCTACGTCTGTATAATTTTCATACGTTTCCGCATGTAACGATCGGGCAAGCAACGCGCCCGTAACGTCGCCTCCGCCGCGAGGGAACAACCTTATTTCCCCGCACGGATCGCTCCCGTAAAATCCTCCCGTAACAAAACAATCGTTCTCGCGATATTTTTCTCTTATAAGGAACTCGGAAAATCCGACGTTTAAACTCCCGTCGTTATCGAACTTAACGATTTCCGCGCTGTCGACAAATTTATAACCTGTAAACGCGGCAAAAATTTTTGCATACAGATATTCCCCGCGTGAAACCAAAAAATCGGGCGATGAACTTTTTAACGTTTCATCCCCGATTTTAATCAATTCGTTTACAAGATTAAATTCGATTTTCAATTCGTCGATAAGTTTTGCAAGCCTTTCGGTAAGATTTCCGAAAGACCTGAGCGGACTTTTTCCCGACCCGATTTCGCGATAAATCGAAAACAATTCGTCCGTTACCTTTATATCGCCGCTCACGCCCGCGTCACGGAATATTTTTCCGCCTGCGGAAACAGCCGCGACTTTTATCGATTCTCTTCCGATCGCTTGAGCCGCAAGGCGCATAGACTTTGAAGTTGCCATCGAAGTCCCGCCGAATTTTGCAACCTTAATAGTTCATCACCACAAAGACAAAAACGGCAAGAATCGCCGAAAGCACTGCGGAAACAACTATTCTTAAAACTTTTTTCGAACTCTTTTCTTTATGTTCTCCGTTCATATCCGTTTCCTCCCGTTATTCCTTATCCTCGATAAGTTCCTGCCAATAATATTCTTTAAGCGTCTGACGAAGCATTTCGGAATCGACGTAACGCTTGATTTTTCCGCCCTGAGCAATCGATATAATTCCCGTTTCCTCCGAAACGATGAGCGAAGTGACGCTTATTGTTTCGGTTATGCCTATCCCCGCTCTGTGACGCGTTCCGAGTTCTTTGGGAAGATTTACTTCCTGCGATAAGGGAAGGAAACATCCCGCCGCATGAACCTTGGATCCGTTTATAACCATCGCACCGTCGTGAAGAGGCGTTTTGGGGAAAAATATACTTTCGATAAGCGCGGAAGATATTTCGGAATCGATGATAACGCCGCTGTCGATTATCGTTTTGGGCATGTTGCCGTTTGCAAGAATAATTATCGCGCCGACGTCGTTTTTAGACATGTTCTGAACAGCTTTGACGATTTCGTCGATATTCCTGTTTACGTTCTGAGACACGGCGTTGTTTTTTATCACGTGCTTTACTTCGGAAGCCTTTTTCGTACCCATATCCCAGATATCTCTTTTAATCTCCGTTGCAAAAAGAACGAACACGATAACGACGAAAGGCGTTAAAACAAGGAAATAAGTAAACGGGTTTTTATCCGTGTTGTCGTGCATGAAAAGCATATAAAAGACGCCCGTTAACGCAACGTATGCAAACATTACCGCGATGAGCCATTTTGCATTATTTCTCTGCAATAAATTCATGAGATAGAAAAACAGCGCGAAAAGTAAAATCACCGTCAGTATCGTCGACGCTATGTCGGATGAAAATACCGCCGCGATTTTTTCGAAAAATTTATCCATAGCTACTCCTAAAATATATTCCGTATCATGTGCGACTATGCCTTTAAGCTGCTAAAATCAACCTATTAAAATATTCAATATTCCGTTCCACATTGCCGATTGAGCTTCGAGTTTTCCTTGCTTGAACATCGAATCTTCTTCCGAAAGCTTATCGACAACGGCTTTCAGCCTTTTCGGCGTAAATTTTGCCGCTTGCTCTCTGGCTTTTTTTACGGCGTATTCTTTAATCCCGAGATACGAAGCCAAAGCCGCGTTGCTTTCGTCGGATAAAGCCGCAAAAAGCAATTTTCTGAAATGATAATAAAGCGAAACGAATAGTTTTTGCCCGTCGCCCGCGGATTCAAGCATCTCCGTAAAGGTTTCATAGGCTTTTTCGTATCTTCTCGAAGCGATGAAATCAACCACTTCGTAAAGCTTATAATCGGCTTCTTTAACGCAGAGCGTTTCAACGTCCGCTTCCTTTATCTCGCCGCTCCCCGCCGCATAGGAAATCAACTTCTCCGTCTCGCCGTTGATTCTCGTCATGTCGTAATCGCAAAAATCCATCAGCTTTGTCATCGCCTGATTGGAAATGGTAAGCCCTTCCGATTTCACCTTGTTGTTGATCCATGCGGAAATCAGAAGCGAATCGCCTTTCGCACAATCGACCAAAGTGACGTTTTTCTGCTTTGCGATATTTTCCGACGGAGACTGATTGCATATAATCAGAACGGTCGTTTCGCACGGATCGGAAAAATAATCCGAAAGAGCCTTTATATCCTGTGCGAGAGGATAATACTCTTTAACCACGACTATTCTCTTTTCGCTCATGAACGGGTAACTTACGAGCGCGGACAAAAGCTTATCGGGATTTCCCTTGACTTCCGTCCCCTCGAACACCGTGAGGTTAAGATCGGGCTGCGAAAGATATTTATCGCATATGAGTTTAACCGAATATGTAATGAAAAAAGCGTCTTCGCCGGTGACGAGATAAATCTTTTCGGCACCGTTTATCAGGCTTTTTTTCAGCTCCTTGAATTTCATGGTTTGATTTTAACATTTTTAACCGAAAAAATCAAGGATATTTATGCAATTCTTTTATATTAGCCGCGTAACGTGCGTTATTTTTTATCTATTAAGCCGCAAAAGAAAAAATTAAAGCGATAATTATTATCGAAAAAGCAAACGCTCCCGAAATTCTCTTAACGACCTTATCGACGTTCACGATATCCGAAACGATTAAAATCGCCGCAAAATAAAGAATGACCGCCGCAAACGGGAAATTCGTAATTTGTAGCGGAAATTTCGAAAGAGTTTCCGAACAAGCAGTTAAGAACTTTAAAAGTAAATTCGGTATATACAGGGCTATAAGTCGATTAACGGGCATTATCATGCACAATAACAAACCAACCCACAGCATAAAAAAGACAAGCGAAACAAGAGGGACAAGGAACAAATTAGTCACGACGGAAACAATCGGGAAATACCCGAAAAGCATAACGCTCAAAGGGATTGAAACCGCCTCCGCGGAAACAAGCACCGCAAGAGAATCGCGAAGCTTTTTTACCGTGAAAGAAAACAAGCCGTTTAACGGGTTTATAAGCACGATCAAGCCGAAACTCACTGCAAAAGAAAGGATAAAGCCCTTTGTAAAAAGATCGAAAGGATTCAGCGCGAGAACGACGATAATTGCAAGAGCCAAAGAATTCACGCGGTCTTTCTTTTCTCCGAAACTGCCCGTTAAAGCCATGAAAAAACACATCGTTGCGGCTCTTACCGACGACGCCGTCATTCCGCATAAATAAGCGTAGAAAAACAACACCGCGCCGATGAGAATACTTTTTATGTATTTTTTTAACGGTATAAATTTGAGTAAAAACGAAAAAGCCGCAAACACAAGCCCGACGTGCATCCCCGAAACCGCAAACACATGCGCGATGCCCGAAAGCCTGAACACGTCGATTTTCTCGCCCATATCCGAAGTATCTCCGCATATGAGAGCCTTTCCGACGGCGGCTTCGTCTTTGCCCATATTGCTCAGAATTTCATCGGTAAACCTCAGAAACCCCGCTTTTAACGAGCTGCTTTCTCCGACCTTTTCTATGGTAGACGATTCTCGTCGTAACCATGGGATTGTCATACATTACGTCCTGCGAAATACCGTTCCCGTCGTATTCGCTTTTGTCTACGACGCTGCAAGACAATCTGATTTTATCGTATTTTTCGAATTTTCTGTTACAGTAACGAATGTTAAGATTGCCGCCGCTCTCTCCGTTATAAGTACAATTCCTGAAAGTGTAAAAATATTTGCCGTTATAACCCGAAACGCGATCGACTTCCCCGACAACGAGATAATCTCCGCGTTCGACTTTGCTTTCGACATAATTTTTCAAAGCCGCGTCGGCGAAAAGAAAACCCGCAAAACAAAATACAAGGCAAACAGCCGACATAACGAAATAAATTCTCTTCCTCGATTTTATGCAAAACGGCAGCGCGATAAGAAAAACGACTAAAAGCGTCGCCGCGGCATAAAGAGCGGCACGAAGCTTTTCTTTTGCGAAAAACCTGAAAAAGAATATTCCGACCGCAAACGAAAGCGCGCAGAAAAGTATCGGTCTGAAATTTATCGGCTTATCTATAAAACGTATTCTTTCCTCTCTTCCGCAATCTCCCATTTATCCCCGATCCCCGCTTCATTCAAAATTTCATCATCGGCATATGCAGGGCATAAATGCGAGATAATCAACCTATTGCCCCACTTCTTGCTTTTTTCTATACATTTTTTCACGCTTAAATGCGGTGACGATTCTTTATAATCTTTTTCTAAAAGCCCGCCGTCCGCTATAACCGCATCGGCACCCTCGAACAAATTTCCGAGAGACGGACATTCGTTTGTATCTCCCGTATACGAAAACACCCGCTCCCCGTCCGACGCTTTCACGCCGAAACACTTTTCGGGGTGTTTCATTTCGTAAAACTCAAGTTTTGTTTGCCCGAGATTTATCGCGCCGCCCGAAACGTTTATTATATCGAAATATTTAAACGACGAAATATATTTATAAAGCGCGCAATCGGAAAAGGGACAATACATTTTGATTTTACCCTTAAACAATCCGCGGTTTTCGAGGTTTTGCAAATAATAAGCAAAAATCGGAATATCCGCCGCATGGTCGGCGTGAAAATGTGAAACAATAAGAGCGTCGATCGTTTCGGGGCGGATAATTTCGGATAATCTCGAAAAAGTTCCCGAACCCATATCGAGAACGACGATTTTATCGTTAGTTTTAAGCAAGTAACCGCTCGTAGCGCCGCCCGCCCTCGGGTAAGGTCCGTATTTTCCTAAAACGGTAAGTTTCATTGCGTTGTCCTTTGCCGAAAATAAAATTCGGGCTAAATAAAATTTTCGTTTAAAACGTTTGCATATACGCAAAAAAATCTGATATAATATAGTAGATAAAAACCTGCGGCGTTCGAAACGGGAGTTTATTAGATCCGCAAATCAAATTAGGGAGTCCCACGTCCTTGGTAATACGTTATGCCCGCGACCGCGGTTAATCGGGTCTATATCGACGGAAAAACGGATTTATCGGGCGAGACACCCACCTGTGTTTAAAACGGGTTGATTTTGCTTCGCGTACGGCGCATGCAGGCAATTATGGCTTCATGCGATTTCTGTTACGGCGTTTTACGTCGCAAGAGAAATCGCTTTTTTAAGTTCGTAATCTTCGCCCGAAATATACGTCGGCTCGAAAATTCTGTCCGAATATTGCCCGAGCGTTTTCGTTATACCGACGCCGTGGATTGTAATACCGGACTTCGGCCAATAAATTTTAGCCGTCGTAAGCTTTAAGGCGTCGCCGCGGAAAGGATTTTCGTAAGTCGTCTGCATTATGCCCTTCCCGTAACTCCTGTATACGGTTTCAAAATAATTGTTGCCTTTTTCGTCCGTCTTTGTCAAAAAATACGCCGACAACACGACGCCCACGATTTTTTTATAATCATAATCGAGCATCGCGCCGATAAGAGCCTCCGAAGCCGAAGCCGTTCCCGAGTTTGCGAGTACGATTATTTTTTCAAAACCGTAATTACCGTAATCAACCGCGGAAGAATAGAATTTGTCCGAATTCCCGTTTTTATAAACAGCCTTGGAAACAAGCTGTTTCGAGCCGTTATCCGCGCCTATGAAATGAGAAGCGATATCGGACATGATATCCATATAACCGCCACCGTTATCTCTCAGATCGAGAATCAACTTCGTTTTTCCCTGCTCGTTGAATTTTTGCAACGCGGTTTTCATTTGCCAGGACGAAGAGCCGTTTTTCTTGTTCGTTCCTCTTCCGTTAAAAGACGTGTATTTTATATAACCGGTATCGGACGGCAAACCGAGCTTTGAATCGCCGTAAAAGTCAAGCGACATATCCCCGCCGCTGACATCCCTGAATCTGTATTCGCCTTCACTGCTCTGATAGAAAACGTACGCTTCCTGATAATCTTTCATTTCGAGCAAAAAAATCTTCTCTTCGCCGTCTGCTTCCGTTCTCATACGGAAAGGCGTGTCGTCGGGAATGTCGTCGAAACAAGCCTTAAGCTCGTCGGCATTGTTTACGTTTGTGAACGTATCCGACGAAGGCATGCCGATACCCGTTATTTTTTCTCCGCCTTTTATCCCCGCTTTTTCGGCAGGCGAATTTCCTTTCACCGAAGTAATCGTAAGAGTATCCGTTCCGTAAGTTATTCCTAAACCTTTTCTTCTCCCCGCAGAACTGTTTTTTACGGCTTCATATTCTTCTTTCGTGAAATACTCGGAATATCTGTCTATTATGCTGTTGCCCATAACCGACACGAAATCGTCGCTCTCTTCGAGATAATATTTTCTGTACGTTTCCACTATAAAACGAAGAGAAGCCATATCGGGATCGGTTACGTCGCGCAGGAAAAAACCGGCGAAAAAAGCTCCGACCAGACACACGATACCAAGCGCGACGGCAATAATTTTTTTCTTCTTCATGTTTATCCTCCTTCCGTCCGAGAATAGGCTCGAGATAAAACCGAACCCGTTATTCTATCAATTTATCGAGAATCATCATAAGCCTGAACGTCATTGCGTCCTGAAACTTTCTTATATCGAGTCCCGTTGCTTTCTCGATTTTATCGAGCCTGTACATAAGGGTGTTTCTGTGCATAAAAAGATTTCTCGAAGCCTCGGAGACGTTAAGGTTTGCCTTTAAAAATTCCGAAGCCGTTTCAAGCATTTCCGAATCCGAAAAAACGGTTTTCGTGTCAGGCTCGGACAAAACGCTCAGAAACTCTTCGAGCTTATATTTGGGAAGCTCTTCGAGCAATTTTATAAACACGTAATCTTTATACGTCGCAACGCCCGTTTTCATCTCGAAAAGCCCGCTCATTCTGACAGCCGTTGCCGCCTGTTTATAAGAAACCGCGCTATCCGCAAAAGACTGCGTTGTTCCGCCCACGCCGATTTTGATTTTTAAACCGAGTTCCTCTTCGATCGACTGCGCCATAAGATACGCATAATCGGTGAGCGACTGAAATTCGTTTTCCTGTGCCGTTCCGTCGTTGAAACGTACATATGCGCATGAGATTTCGTCAACCGCGACAACGAGATCGTAAGTACTCGTTTTAAAATTTTCCAGAAAATTTATAATATCGGACAAACTCCCGTCCTGCACGTAGCAAACATACACCGAACAAGGAAGATTCGGTATCCCGAATTTGCGCATGTATTTCTGAGTCTGCAAAGAATTGCAGTCGCCTAAAACGACGTTTTTCATGGCTTCCTTTTTACTTGTCGGAACCTCTCTTCCGCCGCTGTTTTCAAGGACGATGGAAATAAGCGAAGCAATTCTCTCGCCGTTATCGCCGATCGAATCGACATAACCTACATACTCGTCGGCTCTGTGACGAAACCTGAAATAAGTTTTGTTCTTTTCTTTATTTTCCGTTACTCCGTAAATTTTTTCGTCGGCTCGCCTGATTGTTTCGCCGGGAACCGTAGAATAACCGTCGTCGCCGTTTTCGAGATAGACGCGCACGTCGATCCCCGTTTTTTGTTTAACCGAATCCAACAGACTCATTATTTCGTTATCCATTTGTATATAATCCTTTGAATTAGTCAGATTTTCTTAGCTTCTTCGACAAATTTCAGACATTCCGATTTGTCGAATACAAGGTCGTTGAGATTTATCCTGTACCGATAGAAAAAAGAATACATCTCCTCTGCCTTTTCAGCGCCGTTAAAAGGCAAAACGGTTTTAAATCCTCCATCCTTTCCGATAAACGCGCGGGAAATTTTCTCGCCTTTGAAGCCTTTTTCTTTAAGCACTCCGCCGATGCGCTTTTCGATATCGATAAGCGTAAACACAATATACGGCGCATAATTTTTAGCCGTGAAATTACGAGCTAAAAATTCTGTGATTTCAACCCCGCGAAGAAACGTTCCGTCAACTTCATTAAAGCCGAAAAACCTCTCTATAAGCCGATTAACGCCGCTTGTCGTACTGTTTTTGTAAAAATATCCCGCGGCAAAACAATACAGAAAATCATTCTCTCCGCAAATCGACAAAACCCTTTTTTTTCTGTAAACGGAAAGCGTTTTATCTCTGCACGTCAATTTACAATAATCGTCGCCTAATTCTGTCGTTACGTTTTTATTCTGCCTGTAAACGTATTCGCAAAGAGATTCGTATTCTCCCGTACCCGATATCTTGCAGCCTATTCCTTCAACTCTCTCGACCCTTCCTTCGAAAAGAGCGGCTTTAGCCAATTTATCGACAATTTCGTTATACGAAAAATTGCTATGCCCTTTAACCTTTTCGAAATACAATTCGACTGCGCCTTCATACTTTTTCAGTTCGGAAACGTAAAATAAGGAAACCGCGCCTTTTGCCTGCCACTTCCGCGTTGCCCATGCGGATAACCCTTCGTAATCGTGGTATATTTTAAGTTTGTCGTACCCCTTTAAAAACGCCCATTTAACAGCCGCAAGAACGCCAAGCACTTCTCCAGCAACGTTTCTCGCAGATATAAAATCGGAATTATTTCCGCTGTCGCAAAAAGTTCCGGAGCTGCCGTCGGGCGAAAAAACAACGGCACCGAAAGAATATCTGCCGAGATTTTCCTCGTAACTTCCGTCCGTAAAAGCAACGGCAAATCCGTTTTTTAAATCTTCCGCGACAAGACTTTCCGCATAGTCCTTATCCGAAAAATAAAACTCCGCTTCTTTTTTCGACGAAAAGCTTTTATACTTATAACCTTTCTTTCCGTCCAAAAATTCTTTACACGAATCCCAATCGGTAAAAAGGTGTTTTTCTCCGTTGCCTTTAACGGCGTAATATTTACTCAAACGCTGTCCTTCCGCGATAAAATCGATTTTGACGATTCATCGCACTTTTTTTGATACAAGATATATTTATAC
>JAJWOJ010000455.1 GCA_021635425.1 Clostridiales bacterium
ACGATTGCACAAGTTCTTTTGCTTGCGAATATCTCATTCCCGGTTGAGTAAAAACAGTTTTGTAGCTCTTTTCGCGACCGACAGGCAACGTCTGAATATCGATATCAACCGTTAAATCCAAAGCGTCGAGATACTCTTTTATTTCTCTTCTGTGTTCATCAGAAATCTTCACTTTCTGCTCTTCTCTATTCCTTATTTCGAGCAAGTTTTTCAGTCTTTCGGTGAATTCTTTTTTGTCAACCCGATCGAGAATATCGTTTGAGGTTTTCCTGTCGTTTCGCAAGTTCCTTGCCGAAATACCCAAATCGTGAGAGATAAAATCTTTCGTCAGAACGTCTAAAGTGAAACGATGGTTGACGTCTTCAACAACGCGGTTTATCGCGCTTGTCAACTCATTTTTCTCATACAAATCATAGAGTGCACGAAAATGCCCGCCGTACTGATAGCATTTAAGAGAATGCTGAATATTTTTTGCTATCGCGCTATCGACGTATTCGTCAACGCTTTTCTTATTTGCAAACGTTGATTTTTCGTTATAATGAACGCCGCCGAGACTCATCGTTCCGCCGTAGCAAATATACTCGTCGATTCCCTTTATGCCGAGAACCTCTTCAAATTCTCTGTAAGGAATAAACGTGGTATGAAGAAAAATGCAACGGTCATATAACTGCTCGTCTTCGGAAAAGAAGAACCCGAGCGAATCTGTACCAGACAAAACGATTTTCATTCCGCAAGCGGCAAATATATCCGAAAAAAGCGCAGCGCCTTCGATAAAATCTTCGATAAGAGTTACTTCATCGATAAACACATACTTGTATCCGCTGTTCATCAGGTATTTCAAGTCCTGATTTATATCGCTTAAACCGATTCCCGCACTGACTTGAATAAATGCCGTTTTTGAAAAATCTTCTTCATCCATTTCGGCTACAACTTGGCGTATGAGCGTCGTTTTGCCCGTACGCCTTAATCCGTAAAGAATAAAAACTCTGTCGCGAACATCTCCGTAAACATAATCGCAAATATTCTTATAAAGACTTCTTTTTTTATAATTTGCGACTGTCTGAACGTAACTTTTCAAGTTTTCTCCGAGCATTACGTCGGTTCTGAAAACGTGCTTTTCTTTTACCTGCTTCTCTGTTTTCTGCGGTTTGGGAAGCATAAAAGTAAGTTCTTTTTCGCGTTTTTGAAGTTCGCGTCTACGCTCTATTTTTGCACGCAATTCTTCGGCAAGTTCGTCATCGACATATTTGCTTTTCTTTTTGCCGTCCTCCGACCATTGCAGATAACATCTCGTTTTACCGTTTATATTTTTCTTCGAGATATACCCCGCCGGTAATGCGGCTATTTCTTTTTGAACCTGTAAAAGCTCATTTTGAATTTCTTGATTATTCATTGCGCCCTCCGTCAGACATTTGATAACTGTTCTTTGAGAATTCTATCTGCGTTTTTTGTATTTTGATCTTTATCCAGCAAAGAGATAAAACCAATAACCGCCTCAAAAGCCGTTGCGTAAGCCTTTTTATTCGGATGGTCATCATTATTCGATTCCAAATCGTTATTGCTTGCAAATAAGAAGATGCCATCGTCATCACATAGCATTTTCTTGCCAATAACATTTAATCTGTCATTCTTGACAATCTCTTTTTCTTCAGTCAACGTTTTTGAGGTTTTTTCATCCGTATATCTATCCAACATAAGAAATGCGCCGCATACGGCATCTCCAACCGTCGCTAAAGCCGTATGATCACCTATTGTATCTCCGTATTTATCTTGATATTCTTTTGCATACTGCGGCATTGTCAAAGATCTTACCGCTAAATCCACATAT
>JAJWOJ010000456.1 GCA_021635425.1 Clostridiales bacterium
TAAAAGTGTTGCAATTCGGCGAGGGGAATTTTTTGAGAACCTTCGCGGACGCGTATTTCGATACGCTTAGAAAAGAGGGCGCGGGCGAATATTCGGTGGATATAGTAAAGCCGATTCCTTTCGGCTCGCTTGACAGGTTTGAAAAACAGAATAATAAATATCACATCGTTCTGCGCGGCGTGAAGGACGGAAAAGAGGTAGAAAACGTATATAAAATCGACGTTTTAAACTCCGTTATTTCGCCTTTTGAGGATTATGAGAAATATCTTTCGCTCGCAAAGGACAAAGACCTGAAAATAATAGTTTCCAATACGACGGAGGCGGGAATTTGTTTTAACGCCGAGGACGATTTTAACGGTTTCGAGAATATAACTTACCCCGCGAAACTTACGAAATTTTTGTTTGAAAGGTTTAACGCGGGTCTTGACGGGGTGTATTTGTTACCCGTGGAACTTATCGACAACAATGCCGACGAGCTTAAAAAGTGCGTGGATAAGTATATTGAATTGTGGCAACTTCCCGAGGCTTTCAAAAAGTGGAACGACGAGCGGAACTACTATTGCAATACGCTCGTTGACCGCATAGTTTCGGGTTATCCCAAGGACGAAGAAACGAAAGAGCATTTATATAAACTCATCGGCGAAAAGGACGAACTCGTTTCCATAGGCGAGCCGTTCGGGCTTTGGGCTGTCGAAAACAAGGGCGAAATAAGCAAGTATATAAAGGACGGCAAGCATAATATCGAGGTCGTTTTAACTAACGATATCAAATATTACAAGAAGAGAAAGGTGCGCGTTTTAAACGGCAGTCACACGAATTTAGTACCTGTGGGTTTATGGCTCGGAAAGGTCACCGTTTACGACTGCATGACGGATAAGTGCCTCTATAAGTTCGTTAACGACACTTTAACGAGTGAAATAATACCGTTCGTTTCCGACGATATAGCGGCTACTACGGCTTTTGCGGACAGCGTTAAAGAGAGGTTCTTAAACCCTTATCTTAACCACCAACTCACGAGCATTGCCTTGAATTCCATATCGAAATGGAAAGCGAGAGATCTCCCGTCGTTTAAAGATTATTATGAAAAACATGGTACAATACCGCAGAACCTTACCAAAGGTTTCGCGTGCCTTATGGCTTTGTATAAAATCACGACCAAAGGCGACGACGGGAAATACTATGCGAAACTCCCGAGCCGTACTATCGAAATGAAAGACGACGAGAAGTACCTCGAATATTTCGTAAACGGCGGTTGCGTAATCGAATTCATGAAGGATGAGACCGTCTGGGGCGAAGATTTGACGAAGTATGAGGGCTTTGCCGCGGCGGTTAAAACAATCGTCAAAAAACTCAGAAGCGGCGATACGGATATTTTATGAAAGAATTTGTTGTAATCAACGAAAAAGATAACGTGGGCGTAAGGCTGACCGCAACGGATAAAATTCCCGCGGGGCATAAGTTCGCGTTGCGGGATATTGCCGCGGGCGAATACGTTATAAAATACGGCGAGATAATCGGCAGGGCGACGGAAGACATAAAGAAGGGCGAATGGGTTCATACGCATAACGTAAAATCGCATTTAGACGAAAGCGTGGAGTATGAATACAACCCGAATTACCCCGAAACGGCGATAAAAACAGGCGCGACTTTCAAGGGTTTCAAACGTAAAAACGGCAGAGCGGGGATAAGAAACGAGATATACATTATCCCTACGGTGGGCTGTGTAAACGACGTGTGCCGTCGGCTTGAAAAAATGGCGCAACCCTTAGTTAAAGGTACTATAGACGGACTTTTCGCACTTAATCATCAGTTCGG
>JAJWOJ010000457.1 GCA_021635425.1 Clostridiales bacterium
CTTTTCGGAAGATAAAACGTTTATCGTCTCGTCGCTCATGCCTAAAATTTTAAAAAGCGGGGCGAAAGACTGCCAGTCCAAGCGGGAAATAAGTTCCGCGAGGTTAAGCCCGGGTATAGCTCCCGAAGATTTTGCGAATAACAAAAACAACAGTAATATCGGCAAATAATTCATTTTTTCTCCTTAACGGTAACTATTTCTGACCTTCCGTCATAAAATGATTTTGACGGAGGTTTTTTTAATGAGAGACTTTAACGACTTCAAAACGAGCGACGCGGCGGGTATCGGAAATAACGGCGGCGATAAGGCGGCAATCAGTATGAACGGTAGCATTGCCGAGCAGTTTTCCGCGCTCGCTTCCGCGTATGAGGGTAAAAATGCAGACGAGATAATGAAAGCTATTCTTACCGAAGCCGAACGCGGCAGAAAAAACGGTACGCTTTCCGACGACGATATAGACAATTTCGCCGCGCTTGTTTTGCCTATGATAAACCCCGAACAGCAAAAAACACTCGAAAAAGTGGTTAAACGCCTAAAAAAGAAGTAAACTTCGGGCTAAATGCTGCCTTGGGCTGAACGACGATTTGGTCCAAACGATGCTTTACACCGAATGAGAAAGTTCGTCTAAGGCAAACAAAAAGGCGTTTATTTCCTTGCGGGTGTTCTGAGGGCTTAAGCTTGCTCGCAGAAGCCCGAGTTTTTCGGTTTTAAGAAATTTATGATAAAGCGGCGCGCAGTGAAATCCTCCGCGCGTTGCGATATCGTATTTATCGGACAGAATTTCGGATAATGCCTGCGACGAAATATCGTTATGGGAAAACGCTATTATTCCGCTTCGGTTGGGGATGGAGTAAATCTTTATAAACGGACGCAGAGACAGCTCGCCGATAAAATAATCGGTAAGATTTTTGAGTTGATTGGAAACGTATTTCACGTTCCCGATAAGGTAATCGACACCCGCTTTCATTGAAAGAACGGCGGGCAGATTAACCGTTCCCGCTTCCAACGATTCGGGCAGGTTTTCGGGCATGGAATGAGAGAAAGTGTCGAAGCCGGTTCCGCCGAAAACGGTGGGGCGAATCTGCGCCTTACTGCTTAAAATAAGCGCGCCCGCGCCCGCTATGCCTAAAAGTCCTTTGTGCGAAGGCACGCAAAGTGCGTCTATATGCGCGTTTTCGACGTCTATCGGCTTATGCCCCGCGGCTTGCGCGCCGTCAACGAGAAAGAGAGCTTTCGTATTTTGAAGCAGTTTTCCGATTCCTTCGATATCGTTTTCCGCCCCCGTGACGTTGGAAACGGCGTTCACGCAGACGAGACACACGTCGTCATCTAACGCCTTTTCGATATCGCTTGCGCAGATTGCCGAAGATTCGGGCGGGACTATCGTTAAGTCTATAAGTCCGAGCCGTTTAAGTTCGTATAACGGGCGCAGAGTTGAGTTGTGTTCGGTAACCGTCGTTATAACTCTTGATCCCTTTTTATAAAGCCCGAATATCGCGGCGTTTAAAGCGTAAGTGCATGACGGGGAGAAAACGACGCGCTCTGGCGACGACGCATTAAAAAACGCGGCGACTGATTTTCTTGCCTGATATAAAGCGGCGGATGCGGCTATGGAAAGTCTGTGACCGCTCCGTCCGGGGTTTGCGTTGAGGTTTTTGAAGGCGTTTATTGCCGCTTCGTAGCTTTTCGTCGGTTTGAATCCGCCCGTCGCGGCATTGTCGAAATAAATCATTTTCACTCCGTTAAATATTGTTTCGGCGATTTTTAATCGCAAAAATCGGTATATAAGCAATATCCGGGCATATGTACCGATA
>JAJWOJ010000458.1 GCA_021635425.1 Clostridiales bacterium
GATACCTCCGTTATTTTACATAAACGATTTCGTTTAAGATTTCTTCTTCGATAAGCCTTTGCATTTCCGTTTGCCGTTTCAGATTTTCCATAAAATCCCCCGACCTACGAAACCGCTCCTCTTTCGAGAATTTTTCATACAACGTTTCGTAAAGGTCGTCGGCGGATTTATCTACGCCGTGCAGATATTCGGGAAGATTTGCAATCGTCCAATCGATTCCTTTATCTTCGAGATACCTCTTTGCAAGCGTTCCGTACTTACCGTAAACCTGCTTTTCCGGTTTAACGGCTTTCTGATAAACCTTGATTTCCGCCACGGTCAAGCCCTCTCCGGCTTCCGCTTTTTGCACCACTTTTGCTTTGTTCATAAGTTCCACCTCCGATTTTCTTTCGTCGTATCAATACGATAGCACGCGATTCGTGATTTGTCAAGCTGTTTTTATAAATTTTTTTGTGAAATTTCGGCTAAGGACGATCTTTTTTCTTTTTACCCTACGATTAATGCCGCGATACCTTTTACAAGATACGGACAAGCAACGAGAATTGCAAAGATGACGACAAGTCCGATGACGTAATTTTTAATCATTTTTCTCGCCTTTTCTTTATCTTCGTTCTTCTGCGCAATCGCAAAGAATACGCCCATCACGATACTCCATACGCCTGCGGTTGCTAATAGCACCCACCACATATAAGGCTGATATTGACCGAACAAATATCCGATATACGAAGATACCTGTTCATACTGCTCGCCCATATTCTGCGTGGTAATCGCTCCGCAGTTCGTGCAAACGTAAGTACGAATATTTTCGCCGTTTACTTCTTCCGTTCCCGTGAGTTCATAGTTATGCCCCGTTGCGGGTATATCCGAATAATACTCTTTCTCGCACTTCGTGCAATGGAATTTTCTCTCGCCTTCCGTTTCGCAATGCGGTTCGCGCACGACTTCCGTTTCATAATCGTGTCCGGTTGCAGGAACGATGTTGTCTTTATATTCGTTACCGCAAGACAGGCAGGTATGGAGCGTATAACCTTCGTCCTCGCAAGTTGCGATGAAATACGAATCGGTGAATTTATGCCCCACCGCTTTCAGAATTTCCGTCTTTACGCAATCTTCGCAACGGCGGCATTTCTTTCCGCGATAGCCTTCTTCCGTACAGGTCGGCGCAACTTCGATTTCCTCATAGTCGTGTCCGAGCGGCGGCACGAACGTATCGTTATATCCCGTCCCGCAACGCGAACAGATATGCGTTGTATAACCTTGTTCCAAACAAGTCGGTTCTACAATCTCCGCCTTATAATTATGACCGAGCGGGCTTACGATTTTCGTTTCGGTCTGCGGACAACTCGTGCATTTTCTTTGCTCTACGCCGCTTGCCGTACAAGTCGGCTTCGTCAGACTTGTCCATTCTCCGAAATCGTGTCCCGTTGCGTCTGTGTAAGAGTCCGTATAGGTATGACCGCACCTTTCGCACTCGTGAATAGTGTTTCCTCTATCCGTACAGGACGGATCTACAACGATGTCTTTATAACTATGACCGAGCGCGTCCGTATCCCGTTCGTCAACGTAAGAACATACCGAACACGTTCTCTCGTCTTTTCCCAAGTCTACGCAGGTAGGCTCTTTTACGGTTGTCCACTCGCCGTATCGATGACCTTCGGCTTCGACAAAGTTGTCCGTATAGGTGTTTCCGCAAGTTTTGCAAGTATATCTCGTATAGCCCTGCGCCGTACAGGTCGGTTTTACAATTTTACTCTCGTAGTCGTGTCCTTTGGCTTCGATAAAATCTCCGTCGTAGCTATCGCCGCAACCCGT
>JAJWOJ010000459.1 GCA_021635425.1 Clostridiales bacterium
TATTTATCAAAATTTAACCGGCACACACGAGGCGCGCCGTTTTTGTCTTACTTTGCTTTTGCGTCGAAAACTATATCGCACAGTCCTTCGGCAAAATCGGGTTCGTGCGTTACGAGAATAAGCGCGCCTTCATACGCAAGGAGAGCGTCTCTCAAAGCTTTTTTAGCCTTTACGTCGAGGTGATTCGTCGGTTCGTCGAGAATAAGGATGTTCGACGGCGAATTGCACAAAATCGCAAGTTTAAGCCTCATCATCTCCCCGCCCGAAAGCGTTGAAACGGGTTTGACCGCAAGATCGCCCGAAAGCCCCACGGTTGCAAGCGCCGAACGCACTTCCTTTTGAGAACACCTCGGAAAGGCGTTGAGATATACGTTATACGCCGACAAATTGCCGTTTTCAAAGCCGAGTTCCTGCTCTATATATCCTATTTTCGCCGCGGGGTGAAAATTGAAGCTTCCGCCGAGCGACGGAATTTTCCGCATAAGCGTTTTCAAAAGAGTGGTTTTACCTACGCCGTTCGTTCCTCTTATCCATATTTTCGATCTCGAACCGAGATGAAAATCCACGTCGGGAATGAGTTGCGAGGTATATCCGACTTTAAGCCCTTTGACGATCAGAAGGTCTTTGGTGTTGAGGTCGATATACGGGAAGCGGAAGTAACAATCCTTTTCCGTAACAGGCTTTGCCATAAGCTCGATCCTGTCGAGCATTTTCTTTCGGGAGTTAGCCATGCCCGCAGTGGACGCGCGCGCCTTGTTGCGGTCGATATAATCCTGAAGCTTTTTGATTTCGGCTTGCTGGCGGTTATATTCGTCCTCATATTGTTTGTTCAAAATTTCGCGCTTAACCAGAAACTGATCGTAATTGCCCGTAAATTTGGTTATCTTTCCGTTCTCGATGCTGACTATCATCTTCGCGACGTTGTTTAAAAACACAGTGTCGTGCGAGATAACGAGAAAAGTCTTTTTATAAGAATTAAGGAATTTCGTGAGCCATTCGATATGCTCCACGTCCAAAAAGTTTGTCGGTTCGTCTAAAAGGGTTAAATCCTGCCCCTCTAAAAGAAGTTTGGAAAGCATGAGCTTAGCCCTCTCCCCGCCCGACAAGTTGCCTATAACAGTGTCGTAACCGAATTTATTGACGCCGAGTCCGTTGGCAATCTTTTTTATCTGCGCCTCTAAGTCGTAATAATCGGCGTCGTCAAGTTCTTCCTGAATTTCGGCGGATTTTGCAACGAGTTCGTCGAGTTTTTCGCCCTCCGCGCTGCACATATCGGTGTAAATCTGCTCGAGTTCGGCGTTTTTTTCGTCGAGATAGGAAAACGCGCCGCGAAGATACTCCATAACCGTAAGCGATTTATCGAGCGTTGCGTGCTGATCGAGATAGCCTATACGCATGCGCGGAAGCCTTTTGATTTCGCCCTCGTCCTGCACGAGCTTGCCCGCGACGATATTTATAAACGTGGACTTTCCCGCGCCGTTAAGCCCGACAACCCCTATATGTTCGCCGCTGTTCACCGTAAGGTCGGATTTAACGAACAGATATCTGTCGTCGTAGCGGTGCGTAAGCCCTTTGATTTCAAGAATACTCATTTTATCTCCGTCTGCCGCATGCCCGTCAAGAATATCGGGAACAAAAGCGCAACCGCGGCAATCAAAAGAAATTTATCGGAAGAAATTGTATCATATATCGGCGAAATTTGCAAATTATTTGAGCGGGTTTAAACAATTGTCCTTATTGCGCTTGATTTTTACAAGCGTTTAAAGTATAATTAAGCCATGAAATTCAAATATAAATATAAAAATTACA
>JAJWOJ010000460.1 GCA_021635425.1 Clostridiales bacterium
CGTTAAAATTACGTCGTAATAATCGGGAGTTCTCCCCGATTCCTTAAAATGTCTGATAATTGTATCCGCCGCGGCGGGCGCCATTGCCGCGCCCATATTATTCGCGTCCGTCACCCCGAAATCCACAACTTTTCCGAACGTTGCGGAAGTGATTTTCGGGTAATCGCCTTTTTTCGAAGATATCAACGCCGCGCCCGCTCCGGTAACCGTCCACTGCGATTGCGGCGGACGAACCGAGCCGAGTTCCAAAGGATAGCGGTATTGCCTTTCGGCTGTGGAAAAATGACTCCCGGTCGCCGCGACGACGTTTTTGAAATAACCGCCGTCGCAAAGCACTCCGCCAAGAGCGAAAGCCTCCGTCATGGTTGAACACGCATTATATATTCCGAGATACGGTATGTCGAACTTTCGGGCGGAAAAGCTCGACGAAATAATCTGATTGAGCAAATCGCCCGAAATTATAGCATTGATATCCGATTCCTTCATCTTCGCGTTTTTTATAACGTTATCTATAACGAAAGAAATCATCTTACATTCGGCTTTTTCGTACGTCTTTTCGCCGAACGTATCGTCTTCGGATATTTTTTCGATAAATCGTCCCAACTGCCCTTCGCCCTCTTTAGGTCCGCCGACCGTAGATGTTGCGATTACCGAAGGTTTGTTTTTAAAAAAAACAGTAGATGTCATAAGATTATTTTGAGTGATTTTTATCTTTATTATGCAAAACCGCCGCTTTTAAAAGCGACGGTTTACAGTTTAAAAAATTCAGATAACGATTTGTTCAAGCGTGCGAGCAAATAAACAATCGTTAGCCACAAGCATTACATCATTATAATATAATAAATATCAAAGCACTCGTTCGCCGCACAAGTCGTAAAAAGCAGCAGAACATCTTTCGAAAATCTTTTTAGGCGAAGAATTCGAACCTTGCGAAATTTTACTCGTTTTATCTTCGTATTCGATAACCAGAATCCATCCCGTCCCATCGTCAATATGCGAATTTGTATAATTTTTTTTGATATTAAATAAGCCGTAAGAATAAACGGTATCGATAAAAACAGCCTCTTCTTCCTCACTGAAAGTCTTCTTTACCTCTGTAATCGGTACATAATCGTTCGATATAGTAGTATCGACAACAGAATAAACATTATTTTCAAAATCCAATATATATTCTCTTGTATTTCCGCCCATATATTGAATTTTTGAAAATGATAATTTTGTTAATTTTTTCCCTGTATATGTCTTTATAGCGGGCGTACACCCCGTTAATCCGACAAAAAGACAAAGAACAAGAATAATCGTAATCTGTTTTTTCATTATATTTCATCTCCCTGTTTGTTAATTGCGTTCGAACTCGCCAAAACACAATCACTTGTGGCTAAAATATATCAATAGTCACGCGCAATTGTTGACGCAAAAAGCAATAAAACCAGAAAAAAAGCAACATCCACAATGAAAATAATATCGGAAATTAACCGAAGCTTCTTATTGTCGGAAACCTTGATAGCAACCACATTTGCAATAACCGAAGCTAATGCGAGCATTGCAGATAATGCCACGGCTATATATGCTGTCGCAGGATTCGTTAAATCGGATATATTTTCAAACATACTATGTGTGAATACAGCTTTATGAACATTGCCGTTCCGGTCGGGTAAATAACCGATATCCACAAAGAATTCTATGAACCACAACGGAATTTTTATTGCAGAAAGGATAATCTTCGCAATTCCGAAAAAAATCTTTTTCATACCCCCCCCTTAAAAAATCTGTTTAGCTTATTATATATTGTACAAACCTATAA
>JAJWOJ010000042.1 GCA_021635425.1 Clostridiales bacterium
GTAGACTACACGAGTAGTTTTAGCAAATTTAAGCAAATGAAAGAAAAAGCACGAAGTCCGGAATGAGGCGGGCTTAGTGCTTTGAAAAATATTGCTACACGAATAGCAAGAAGTTTAATGGAAACTGATAATGCCAAAAGAACAGGAAACTAACAGAAAAAACAGATTATTTTGGGCTTTAAACGGAAAACTTACCGAGCAAGGCATAAGAGAGAGAGTAAGAGATTTCAAAGAAAAGGATTTCGGGGGCTTTTTTTTGCATGCAAGGGCAGGTCTGAAATCGACTTATCTTTCGGAGGAATGGTTTGCGGCGATAGGTTATGCCGTCGACGAAGCCGAAAAATGCGGACTTGAGGCGTGGCTTTACGATGAAGACGGTTGGCCCAGCGGATTTGCCGGCGGCAGAGTGAACGGTAAGGGCGAGGACTATTGTCAGAAGTCGTTGACAGCGAGAAATCTGCCGAAAGAATTTTACTGCGAAATGGAAAACGCCGAAATCGACGATAAAAATTTTTTGGCGGGCTTTTCGTCCGGCAGACCCGGAAAAATTCCGGAAGGAAGCAGATACGCTTGCTTCGGCAATCTGCCTTATAAACGCGACGATTCCGGAAAGAGCGAATTCTGTTTCGGTTATAAGGTCAATCCGTTTTACGTCGACATATTTTCTCCGCGCGTAACCGACGAATTTATCGCGGTTACCCACGAAGAGTATAAACGCAGATTCGGAGATCGGTTCGGAAAAACCATAAAAGGTATTTTTACCGACGAACCGCAGTACGGCGAGTATTGTTACAGTCCGTATCTCGAAAAAGCGTTCGAAGAAAAAAAAGGCTACGCTTTACTCGATTTCATATATCTGCTTTTCGGAGAAGGGCAGGCGGCGGAAGTGTTTCGTCAGGATTATTACGACGTCGTTTGTTCCGTTTACAAGGAAAACTATATAGACAAGATAAACGAATGGTGCGTTAAAAACGATTTGTTGTTCACAGGGCATTTCCCCGAAGAGGACGGAATCTCGACGCAATACCTCAAAGGCGGAAACGCTATGCTGAATTATACGGGCATAGATTTTCCGGGTATAGACTATCTGGGTAGAAGATACGCTTCGCCCGTTCTATTGAAACAGATTTCAAGCGCAAAAAACCAACTCGGCAAAAAGGAGATTATTTCGGAGAGTTTCGGTTGTTGCGGCTGGGGAACGCGCGCGTCGGATTATCTCGGAATATGGGGATATGAAAGCGCGCACGGAATAAATAACGCGTGCTTGCATTTATCGGCGTATTCTATAGCCGGCGTGAGAAAACGCGATTATCCCGCGTTTTTCTCCGCGCAGAACAACTGGTGGGACAGTATCGGTTATCTCAATCGCGCGATGAACGGTATGAACGAATTTTCCTCGCGCGGCGAAAGCGAAAACGACGCGCTTGTTATTTCGCCCGTTTACGGTTGTTATTCCGAAAAAGCGGGAAGCGAAAAATCCGCGAATATATCCACGGAATTCAGAAATCTTGTGGAATCGCTTATATCCGCGCAGGTTCAATTCGACATTGCCGACGAAACCTATCTTTCGCACGTCGGCGCGGAGATAAAGAACGGAAAAATAAAAGTCGGCAAAGGCGAATATGAACTGCTGATTGTTCCCTCGACCGAAAATATAACAAAAAATACCGAAAAACTTATATCGGGAGTAGTCGGAAACGGCATACCGATTGCTTTTTGCGAATGTTTTCCCGAAAAAGTCGAAGGAGAGTTTTCCGAAGAACTCAAAAAACTTAAAGACATAAAGAGAAACAAGAAATTTTCTGTCGTCCAGAACAGAAGAGATCTTTGGGTAAAATATTTCGATTATATCGATTATCGTCGGAAAGCCGCGGTATTTTCCGAACGGGAAAAAGTTTTAACAAACAACGTCACGCTGAAAACCACCCGAGAAAATAAAAACAGGTACGTCAGCGTTTTCAATAACGATTACGCGAGTACGGTGAAGGGAATTTTAGCCGTTAACGGTTGCGGGCAGATTTATTCTTACGACGCTCTGACCGGCAAGGAAACTCCGCTCGGTTGTTATTCGGACGAAAAGGCGACTTACGCTTGTTTTTCAGTCGAACCAAAAACGTTAAATATGTTTGTTTTCAAAGGGGGCGAACGGGAACAGTCGGAAACTTACGCTTTAGTTAAGAGGTTTTCGTTAAAATCCGGGAGCTGCGCTCTTACCGATGCGAACACCTTTACGATAGACCGCGCCGAACTCATAATAAACGGTAAATCTTTGGGCGAAGATTACGTTTTAAATGTCCAGAGCAGTGCGTATAAGGAATCGCTCAAAGCAACTAAGCCGTTCAAAATGCTTGTAAAATACAAGTTTTTCTGCGAAAATAAACCGAATGACGTCTGTTTGTGTATGGAGAATTCAACGTGCGAAAAAGTTGAGGTTAACGGAGCGGGGTTGTCGTTCGACGATGGGTTCTACGTTGACGAGAGTATCCGCCGCGCAAATATTTCTCATATCGCGAAACAAGGCGAAAACGAAATATGCGCGTATTATAACGTCAGCCCGAAAAAATCGGATTTTGACCTCGATTGCGTATTTGAAACAGAGAAAAACAGATTTTCTTACGAAGAAGAAATCGAAAGCGTATATCTCACCGGCAATTTTGACGTGGTTGTCGAAGGAAAAACATGGAGGACGCCGTGGTACGTAAAAGTAGCGGACGCGGAATTTAAACTGAAAACATCCGCAGAAAAGAATTTTGACGCGGAACTCACGTCGCAAGGGCTGTGGTTCTATCGCGGCGATATCGAGAAAACGTTTATTTACGACTATAATTGCGATAAAGCCGAACTCGATATAGAGGATTTCGACGGCGCGCTGTGCATAATATCGATAAACGGCAAAGAAGCGGGCTGCGTGATGTCGAAAGAGAAAATCGATTTAACGCCGCGGCTTAAAAAAGGCGAAAACCTTATAACGGTCAGGCTGAAAGGCACAAATCGCAACATGTTCGGTCCGCACCATCATTATTGCGGAGAGCAGAGATTCGTAGGGGTGAACACTTTCAAAGGTACCCGCGGATATGAGGATGAGATTCTGAGCGTAGACCCGCCTGTAAATACGTATACGCCTGACTATGCGTTCACCGATTTTTATCTTGGAGCGGTTCGTATTTCCGAGTATAAAATAAGTAACAATATCGCCGGAGACGGCGAAAGGAGAGGAAAATGAAAAGATTGGTTGCAATAATTGCGGCACTTACGATGTTTGTTTGTTTGTTGCCACAAGGGTTGTCCGCAAAAGCGGATATTGAAAAAAACTTGCTGCTTGGACAATCGGGTTCCGGGAATTACGTTTATTCCGACGGCAAGTATACCGTGGATACGCCGACCGGCGAAGAGTTTGAGCCTGCCAGCGAAATAAAAGGAGCGAAAGGATATTACGACGGTAACGACGAATATCATCCTCTTTCCGATATCTCGCTTTATTTCAAAACGGTTATTTCTATTTCCTTAATCTCGCAGGTTCACACCATTCCGTCGGTTATCGTTGCCGAAGACGAAGTTTCTAAAACGTACGTTCAGCAAAGGCATAACGGCGCGTTGTACATTCTCACCGACTATACCGACGGTAGGAGTCAGGGCGTAAGATTGTTCACGGGCATAAGTCTTTCGGTCGGAACAAGTTATACGCTCGAAATAAGATATTCGGCAGGTAAACTTGCCGTCGATATAAACGGCAGCGGCATTTTCGCAAACGAGGACGTGGAGGGGCTTCCCGTTATAAAATTCTGCACGTTCGGAGGAAAGGGCGGTTACGGCGACCTTGTTTTAACCACCGCAACGGACGTTAAAAAGTTTGTAAAAGAATATGCCGATCCCGCCGAGGGAAACGAAAACGTTCTGGATATTCCCGGAATCGAAAACAAAGTTTCGACCGCCGATATCTCGGTGAGCAGAAATAATTTTAAAATCAACGCTTTTCTCAATTCGAATTTTATATTGAGCAACGATTATCTTTCATCGCTCAGGTTTTATCGCACGGATATTAACGAATATTCCGACGGAAACGACCTTGATTACGTTATCGAAGCGACACTTGAATTCGGGGATTACCCCGATGCGGTTCAGCCCTGGTACGGATTCGGAATAATTATAGGCGAAACCGAAAAAGGATACGTCGCGGTGAGGGCGATGAATAACGGCAATATTTTCCTTCACGACGTAAACAAGGCGAGCGGCGACACGCTGTATAACGTAAGCAAACAATTCGGCTCGTTCAAAGCCTCCGCGGGCAGCAAGGTAAAAATTAAAATTTACTATGCCGACGGGAAACTGACGGTTTTTATCGGCGACGTGGTCGCGCTTAAAAACTACGAAATAGCGATGTCTCTAAAACTCGGTTTTCACGCGCAGAATAATAAAGGAACGATAAACGACTTTTCGCTTAAGTTTATTCAGCCCGTCGCGGCGGCGGAAGTTCGGCCCAAGTCGGCTGAAACGGCGAAATTCGAATTTACGCGCGGCAAGATAAATTCCGGCAAAGCGGATAAATATCTCAGCGGCGATATATCGGCTTTCGGCGTGAATCTTAACAACGAAGAAGATTATTTCGTGATGCAGTCTACGGGCGCGTCAAGCAAGTTGCTGTACAAAATGACTGGGCTTGAAAGTTTTACGGAAATAAATCAAAGCGAGTTGTCAACCGTGTTGAAATTTACGCTCGATAAGTTTTCGACGGAAAACGGAGGTTATGCCGACGTCGTTATAAAACACAATGCTCAGGGCTATAAACGTCTTTTTATGAGAATATATAAAGACGGCAAAGCGGAACTTTACGAAGGTACGTCGACGACTCTTGGCAAAATAGCGGAAACCGCCGCGGAAACGGCCGACGGAAGCAAAATAACCATTATAAGTTCGGACGGCTTCGTTTCTGTAAAAATTAACGGACATTACGCTTTTAAAAACGTTGCGACGGGCGGGTATGACAACGCCGCAGGTTTCGGCGGGAAAGATTGTTCTTACGAAATAAGGGGTTTGAGTTATAAATACGTCGACGACGTAAAGTTTGAAAAACCCGAAAAAGAAACTTTTGAAAAGCCGGATCATTCCGGTGACGCGAATACCGAATATATCGAGCCGGAACTGCCCGAAAGGAAACCGACGTCTGGCAAGCGCGGATGTAAATCCGAGGCGTCGATGTCGATTATAATCGTTGCGGCGGTTCTGTTTGCAGGCGCTGCGGCGGCGTTGGCGATAATTTCGCTCAAATCGAAAAAAAACTAAGCGGAGGAAAAATCAAATGAAATTATTAAAGAAATTATTAAGTCTGGCAATTTGCTCGGTTATGGCGGTTTCCGTGTTTGCGGGTTGCGGCGGAAACGAAAGCGTCAGCGACAACTGGGAAGACGTAAGCAACACGGAGAAAGAAGTGACGCTGAAGTTTACGCATATATGGTCGGAGCATGCAAAAACGTTCACGAAAATTTGCAACGACTTCATGGCTATTTATCCCAACGTAAGGGTGCAGACAAACGTAAAATCTTATTCCAACATAGACACGGCAATCACGTCGAGTTGGGGAACTTCGCAATTTCCCGACGTTTGTTTTTATTGGGTGCATGCCGCAAAAACGCTCGTAAACGAGGACGTTACGATGGCGGCGGATCTCACGGACATTTATTACGAAAAGAATAAAGAAAATCTCATCGGAGACGGCGAATGTATGTCGTCCGGCGCGATTAAAGGCAAAACGTATATCGTACCGTTCCGTGCTACGGGCTTCGTTATTTATTATAACGCCGATCTGTTCGGAGAGTTGGGGCTTGAAGTTCCTACGACCATCGAAGAATTCGAAAACGTTATGAGAACAATAAAAGAAGAATGCGAGGACGTCGTTCCGCTTTCCTGCTGGGGCGCGACGGGAACGTATTCGTATATAGGCGCCGCGCTTTCCAACTATATGGATATAATCTCCGGCAAAGCGGACGATCCGAACTATAAAACGGGAAGATTAAAATATACGGACGCCGATTTCGAACGCGAAGCATACGTTTATGAAAAGGTGAGAAACTGGACGAAAGCCGGCTACTTCGGTTCAAACCCGCTGGCGGGCAGCACCGAAAGCGTGGAAAGCGACTTCATAAACGGATCGTGCGCTATGGCAATGCTTAACAACAACAGTCTTGCGGCTATTCAGAGCGAAATGGACGTAAACGTAGGTTGTATATCGATTCCCGGTTTTTCGAGCATGGAAAACCCCGGGGCAGGCTACGTTTCGGGCGGTTACGACGGATTCTTTATTTCGCAGACCAGCAAGAATAAAGCGTGGGCGCTTAAATTCCTCGAGTATCTCAATTCTAAAGAAGTTCAGCAACTTTTTGCCGATAACGAAGGCTCCGTAATGAGTAGAAAGGAAGTTACTTACGGCAGCGCGCTTCAGAGGAGCGTTGCCGCGAGTATGGCGAACGTAGGAATTATGGGAACTCATCCGGATTACGTCCTCAGCGAAGCGGCTTCGGCTTCGTCGGTTGCGCTCAACAACTATACGGTTTCCAAGTCGGGCAGCCTGCAGGAGGCGCAGGGACTTCTTAAAGTTCTTTATAACGATCGCGTAACTTCCGTCACGGATACCATGCTCAACTATCCCGCGCTTTCTATGATAGATCCGCAGTATACGTTAAATCAGGCCGCGGTGGACAAATATATCGAGTGGCTTAAAAAGTAATAACGGGATTATAAGTAATGACAGATTCAGGATTATATAAAAAACAGCGGAATATATGGGGATGGATTTTCTGCATCCCCGCCGCCGTTTCGCTTTTGTTGTTCGTCGTTTATCCTATAATTTATTCGGTATTGCTCAGTTTTACCGACGTCCGCTATTATGCGACCAGCCTTAAATTCAAAGGATTCGACAACTATATTTACTTATTCACAAACCCCACGACGATGTTCTGGTCGTCGCTTTTAAACAGCCTGAAATTTTCGCTGATTTCCACGGCGATACAGATAACGCTCGGTTTTCTTATTGCGTACCTGATTTATAAAATGAAAAGAGGGCCGCAAACGTTGTTCCGCGTGCTTATATATATTCCCGTGGTTCTGCCGGCGCCCGTCGTGTCGGTCATGTGGAAGTTTATTTACGCTCACGATAACGGACTGATCGACAGGTTGCTTCTCGCGCTTGGTTTTACCGATATTCCCGCATGGCTGGTAACGCCGGGCTGGTCGATGGTTGCCGTTATAATAACGAATACCTGGTGGTTTATCGGCACAACCGTGATACTGTATTTCGTCGCGATGAACGCCGTGCCGAAAGATTGCCTGGAGGGCGCGAAGATTGACGGAGTAAACAAGTTTCAGGAACTGATTTACTTTATCCTTCCGCTTACGTTTTCTATGACGAAAGTAAATCTCGTGATGTCGCTCGTCGGCGGTATAAAGAACTTCACTTTGTTCTACTTGCTTACGGAAGGCGCGGGAAACACGAAGGTAGTCGGTTTGATTATATTCAATACGATGTATAAGCAGCGAAACTTTTCGCTTTCGGTAACAATGTCGATAGTATTGAGCCTTATCCTTGCGGTTTTCGTGTGGTTCGGTAATTTTTACCTTTCGAAAAAGGAGAAAAACGATTTATGACGAATCTGCAAACGCAAAGAGGCCGCAAAAAGGCGGGCGAAATAACCGGCGTGGTTTTAGAATGGATAGCGATGATTCTTATTTTAGTACTTGTACTGTACCCGCTGATATTCGTTTTAAGCACGTCGTTCAAGACTTACGGCGAGTTTATAAAATCGCCTTTCAGTTTATCTTTCGCTCATCCGGAAAACTACTATAAAGCATTTGTCGAGGGAAACCTCGGGAGGAGTATAGTCAACACGGTAATAGTCGCCGTTGTAGCGGTGGTCTGTCAGACGATCATCACGGGGCTTGCCGTTTACGGAATCGGCGTTCTGAAATTCAAAGGGTCGGGCATCTTCATAGGAATTTTGCTCTTTACGATGTTCGTATCCGGCGAAATGACCACCATTCCGAATATCTTACTCATACGTGCGTTGGGGTTATACGACACGCTCGGCGCGCTGCTTTTTCCGGCGGCGTTAGGCGTTTCGGGCATAGGCGTGTTCATAGGCGTGAATTATGCGAACGCAATTCCGAAAGAACTTCACGAAGCCGCTTCGCTCGACGGAGCGAGTATACCGCAGACTTTCTTTCATATAGATTTGCATTTATTGAAACCCGTTCTTACTTACGTGGCGATAGGCGCATTCAGCGCGTCGTGGAGCGATTTCTTCGGTCCGCTCGTGTTTATACCGATGAACGAAAAAGCATATACGCTTGCGATAACTATTCAGAAATTCGACACCGTAAACAACTCGGAATACGGAACTCTGTGCGCAGGGCTTGTTATTCTCGCGGTTCCCGTAGTGGCGGTGTACGCGGTATTTTCAAAATATTTCCTTGAAGGCGTCGCGGTAGGCGCGGTTAAAGGATAAGATAAGGAGAAGAAAAGTGAAGAAAAAAATACGATTTTGTTTTGTTCTTTCGCTTGTGGCTATGTTAAGCATAAGTTTATGCGCGCTTTGCGGGTGCAATAAAACCTCGGGCGGCGCGGACGACGAAAACACAAGATATAACGAAAGATTGGACCGAAGCGAGGAACTGTGCAGAACGGCAGTCAGAACCGACGATATTTTCCATGACCAGGCTGACGTTTTTATGAGTCCGCTCGAACCGAAAAGCACGGATAACGTCACAATTCGTCTGCGCGTTAAAAGGGGTAACGTGAAAAGCGTGACATTGCAATTTACGGTAGACCTCGATAAAATTTCGGACGGCGAAGCGTTGTGGCACGATATTCCGATGAAATACGAAATTGCGGACGAAAACATGTATTTCGACTATTTTATCTGCGTTATACCCAAACAGTCGGCCCCGTATAAATACCATTTCAAGGTCGAAAACGACGTTCAGACGGTTTATTATAACGCATTTGAATGTTATCCGGAAGAGAGCGGCGGCGAAATTTCGATAGACGCATCGGGCGACTATTACGTTATGCCGGATTTTGCCACTCCGGACTGGTCGAAGGGTTGCGTCTGGTATTCTATAATGCCCGATACGTTTTATAACTCGGACACGCTCAACGATAAGACGACTTCGTCGATATATAAAGCCGATCCGTGGGGAACCACGCATACCGCAGGCGATTATTCGGCAGGACTTTCGTATTTCGGCGGCGATCTTATGGGTATATACGATAAACTCGATTATATAAAGTCTTTCGGCGTCACGGGTTTGTTTATGAACCCGATATGGTACGCTTATCACAACGCCGGTTACGGCGCTGCCGACATGACGCAGATCGATTCTACGTTCGGCAACGACAATCTGCTTAAACAACTCGTAAAAGCCTCGCACGATAAAGATATGAAAGTTATGCTTGACGGAGTGTTTACCTATTTCACATACGTCGGCACGTGGTATAACAATTCTGGTTATTACGCCCTCGAAGGCGGCGCGAAAAAAGGCGATAAATATTATGACGCGTATATCCGTAACGAGAATGGCGACGTAGCGATTGTGTGGGGAAACCCGAGAACCGATTTCTCAAACAAAATCACAAGAGAACTCGTATATTCGGTACCGTCGTCGGTAATGCAATTATATATTCTCGAACACGGCATCGACGGCTGGCGACTTGACGTGGGCAGCGATCTTAAGGGCAGCGATTCCGCCAACTGGGGAACCGCCACGCAGATAATTCAGGATATGCGTCGTTACCTGAAAGATATCGACGAAGACGTTCTGCTTTGCTCCGAAGGCGGCAACGGAACAATGCTCACCGATTACGCTCTCGACACGATGTGGAACTTTAACTATTATTATTCGGTTAAAGATTTCCTCGAACAGGAAACCACGGATGCGGCTGTGTATAACTTCAATACGAACCTTTACGGCACTATAGCCGCGCTGCCGAAGTCTGTGGCAAACAGCAGTTACAACTTCACGGCGAACCACGATATGCCGCGCACGCTGTATGCGACAAAAAACGATATGGCAAAAGCAATGGCGGCAACCATCGTCAATTTTACCTATGTCGGCGCGCCGTGCATTTATTTCGGCGAAGAAATCGGAATGAATACGTCCAGTTTCTACGATTCGATGATATGGGACAAAACTTCGTGGAATTACAGAATGTTCAATCTGTATAAGGCTCTTTGCGGATTAAGGCAGGATTTCCCCGGCGTTTATAAGGACGGCACGATAAAAGACCTTAAATTGCCCGAAAACAGCGGAATGCTGGCTTTCGCAATGTGGAAAGGCGACGAAAAAGTCGTAACGATAATGAACCCGTGGAACGAAAACAGAACCATAGAGATAAACGTATCTTGTCTGGCGATGAAAAACGGCGACGTGCTTACCGATTATCTCACGGGTAAAACTTATGCGATTGACAACGGCAAAGTCACCGTCGACGTTCAGGAAGGCGGCGCGGTGCTTGTCAATAAGAATATTAATAAATGGGCGGGCAAATACGAACTTACGACGCTCGGCGAAACGTCGGCGCAAGTATACGAAAAACAGCCCGGAACGCTTGTTCTGCAAGGAAACGGGACGGTTGCGGGTAAAAGCGATAACTTAAAATTCGCAAATCTTCCCGTTTATAACAACGGCGGAATATCTTTCGTTCACAAAAACGGCGGCGCGTATGCCGCGCTCATCCGCGACGACGAGTCTGCCGGTTCGTTAACCTACGGCTTGTTGTTTAACGCTGCGGGGAAAGCCGAAGTCGTTGCGAGAACGACAAAGGGCGGGGAACTTGCCGTAATAACCGAAATCGACTTCGCCGACGGAGATAAACTGACGGTGGAAAGAGGTAACGGAGGCAAATTCTTCGTCACCGTCGAAAGAAACGGCGAAAAACTCGCTTATAAAGAATCGGAAACTTACGTCGGTATGGAT
>JAJWOJ010000461.1 GCA_021635425.1 Clostridiales bacterium
GTCGCGCTTATGCCGGGCGAACAGATAACGAGCGACACCCCCGCAACGTTAGACGCGGCTAAAATAACGCTTGATTATCGCGGAGACGAATCGACGGGCTGGGCGCTCGCGCACAGGCTGTGTTCGAGAGCGAGGACGGGCGAGGGCGACCACGCGTACATACTCTTGCAAAACCTTCTGAAAACGCGAACGCATCCGAATTTGTGGGACGTTCATCCCCCTTTTCAGATAGACGGCAATTTCGGGGCGACGGCGGGAATGACGGAAATGCTTCTGCAAAGCCACGGCGGTTATATCTCCCTTCTTCCGTCGATACCGAAGGATTGGAAAAATCTGAAATTCAAGGGGCTTAAAGCGAGGGGAAACTTTGAAATCTCGCTCGATTATAAAGACGGAATCATAGAAAATTGCGAAATAATTTCTTATAAGGGCGAGCCGATAACTCTTTACTACGGCGGCGATACGGATAAAATAATCGTTTATGGTAACGGTGCGGAAATACCCGTGAAACATATCGACGGTAAAATTTCTTTTTGTACGACGGCGGGCGAAAAATATTGCCTATCGGGCTTTAAAAAGCGAGTTAATCGACTTATAGCGGGAGATTTTACCGCTAAATGGCAAGAGAACCGCGTTAAACTCGAATGGGAAAACGACGGAAACGAATACGACGTTTTCAGAGCGGCGGAAAGCGAAACGGAATATACGCTTATAGGAAAATCGAAAAGCGGCGAGTTTACCGACGGCGATTTTTCGGAAAACAAAAAGGCGAGGCTTACTTATAAACTTCTTTTATCGGGAAGCGATAAACGAGGCAGAGGAAACGGCGCGACCGCGGTTTTAAACCCCGCAAGCGAACTCGAAAAAGAGAGATACGCTTACAGATTCAAGGTAAACAACATAAATATCAATACGAAAAAGTGACGATTATGAAAGAGACGATGAAATTCCCCGCAGCGGGGCAAACGGTAACTAAGGGATATCCCGGCGAAATGATTAAATACACCATAGACAAGCAGTTTTCGGATAACGACTTGTGGAAACTCACCGTCAATCAGTTCCGGACAAAGCCCGACGGCGAGGACGGCGGTTGGCGGGGCGAATTCTGGGGTAAACTCATGCGGGCGGCGTGCCTTACGTATAAGGCGACGAACAATGCGAAATTATACGCGGAATTAACCGAAAGCGTAAAGGATATGCTTTCGACCGAAGAGAAAAACGGCAGATTTTCCACTTACGATCTGAAATACGAGTTTAACGGGTGGGATATGTGGTCGAGAAAATACGCCATGCTCGGTTTCCTTTATTATATAGATATATGCAAAAACAAGACGCTTGCAAAAAGGATAACCAAGGCTCTTAAAAAACACGCCGACTATATTATAAAAAAGGTCGGCAGAGGAAGAGGCAAAGTCGAAATTTACGACACGACCAACATTTACGGCGGTATGAATTCCTGCTCGATTTTAGAGCCGTTCGTGAAACTCTACGAACTCACGGGCGAACAAAGGTATCTCGATTTTTCGGAGTATATTATAAGCACGGGTTTTTCTAAAGATCAGAACATAATAAATCTTTGCAAAACCAAAGAAAAACGCCCGTTCGAATTCAATCACACCAAAGCCTACGAAATGATGAGTTGTTTCGAAGGGCTTTTGGAATATTACAAAGTGAAAGGCGACGAAGAGGATTTAAAAGCGGTAGTCAATTTTGTCGATATGGTTTTGGAGAGCGATTACACGATAATAGGTTGCTCGGGCTGCACGCACGAACTTTTCGA
>JAJWOJ010000462.1 GCA_021635425.1 Clostridiales bacterium
GTAACGGTATCAAGCATTACAACATTATCAAGTTTTTGCTTAACGAATAATTTCTTCGGCTACGGCTAACTGCCGTAGCCTTTTTCTATTCTCTCTTTTGCCGTCTGAAAGTAATAATCGTCCGCTTCGATACCTATAAACTGTCTGCCCGTGTTTTTACAGGCAATGCCCGCGCTTCCCGAACCCATACAGTTATCCATTACCACCTCGCCCTCTTTCGTATAGGTTTTAATCAGGTATTCGAGAAGCGCGACAGGTTTCTGCGTCGGATGTACGGCGTTCCTATCTCTTGAAAACTTCAATATATCCGTCGGATAGTTCGCATAGTGCGTAACATATTCCGTATCCGAATTGAGTTTGTTATTGCCGCCATACCCTTTTCCGCTTCGCCACGTCGAGTTCGGTCTGTTTCGTTTTACTTGCTCTTTTTGAATAAGTCCTTGCGGGTAATACCGTATAGGCAGTTTGCTCTTACTGCCCACCGTCCCTTTGCTGAAAACGACAATGTCTTCAAACAGGGACAGCGGCTTGTAATTAGAGTTCAAAAACCCCGTCGGACTTTCCTTTTCCCATACCATTTTGTAACGAAACATATCCGTATTGCTCTGAATCAGTTTGCTTGTAAAAGGCTCGTTTCCGAATAAGCAGACGATACCGTCCGGTTTCAAAACTCGCATATATCCTTTCCAAAGTTCCGTCAGGTCGATTTCCCTATCCCACTTATGTTTTGTCTTGCCGCAACCATACGGAAGATCGCATAGAATAAGGTCAACGCTTTGCTCCGGTAGTTCTTTCATCACTGTCAGACAGTCGCCGTGATAAAGTCTTGTCATCTTTTACCGTTACCGCCTGTGTTTTTCGGAATAGTCGGCGTATAGGTCGATTTAACGGGCATTGAGCGCAAGGCTTTGATTGCCGTTCCCTCATAATAATCCGGCGATTTATTCGGTCTGAATAAGCCGCTCGTTGCAAAGATACGAAGCATTTGCTCTTTGTCCCCGTTACACCAATAGGCAAGTAAATTCATCAGCGACATATCCGAGTTCGAGTGATTGTTCTGCAAATCTTCCCCCGCATAAAGTCTTTTGAATTTATCCCCGTTCTTTGCGTTCGACGCCTTTTCCACGACGTCACGGTCGGTCATTGTTGACAGTCCGTTCACGCCCTTGCATTCGCCTTTCCACTCTTCACGTTTCTCGCATTTACGGTACAAAAGTTCTTTCATTTCGGGCGTATCGAAACTTTCAAGGCGATAAAATCCTGCGCCGTCGCCCGTCATTGCGATGAAATGTTCTTTCTGATAGAATTCCAAATCGCCGTCTTTCGAGAATGTACGAATATCCATACCGTTCGTTTTGCCGAAGATATGCAATCCGTTTCCGCTTACCGACTTTTCAACGTAGGTCTTGCCGCATTTTGAAAGGACTTCTTTTGCGAGCGCGGACGGCTGTCCGTTTTCATCGTAACAACGGTCAAGGTCGATACAGGAAATATTGTCCTTTCCGTCAAGCGCATAAGCAATCGTCGTGCCGCCTTTTTCTTTCAGGTACTTTAAGGCGTTATCGAAGGTTGTCCACGTTTCGGGATTGTCGCTTTCAGCATACTCGCCCTTGTCGCTGTTGCAGTTGACGGGGCGTTTATTGTATTTGCCTTTGTCGGCGTTCCACCACGTTTTAACTACAACCCAATTCGGTCGCGCTTTCATTTCGTCGGGAACGGCGGTGCGTAACGCTTTTTCTTTTTCGTCGAAAGAAGTATTCGCTTCAACGCTCGGTCG
>JAJWOJ010000463.1 GCA_021635425.1 Clostridiales bacterium
ATACTTACCGAAGTACCCGAAATGTTCGGAGCGGAACAACTTTTGATGAATAAATGCGAAAGCCGCGAGGTATATGAAAAATACCGCGAAATGATAGTGAACTTCAAAAAGTTCTACACGGATAACGGCTTTCCTGTATACGAAAATCCAAGCCCGGGTAACAAAAAAGGCGGCATAACCACTTTGGAAGAAAAATCGCTCGGTTGCGTGGAAAAAGCGGGATCCACGAAAATCGTAGACGTTTTATCTTACGGCGAGCAGGTCAAAAAACAAGGCGTGTCAACGTTGAACGCGCCCGGGAACGACCTCATCGCGGCAACGGCTCTCGCCGCAAGCGGATGTCAGATAGTGCTTTTTACAACCGGCAGAGGAACTCCGTTTTCGACGTTCGTCCCGACGTTCAAAATTTCGACGAACGATTTTCTGGCGGAGAAAAAGAACAACTGGATTGATTTCAATGCGTATTCGATGGACGAAAAAGCCCTCTATAAGTCGATTATCGCGGCAATTAACGGCGAAACGAAGTGTAAAAGCGAAGATATAAGAGAGATAGCTTTTTACAAAACCGGCGTCACGCTGTAAAATACGTTATAAAATACGCTGTAAAATAAATTATAAAATACGCTATAAAATAAAACATTTAAAAATCGCAAACAAAAGGTCTTATAAGAAGATAGACAATCTTTTTATAAGACCTTTTGTCGTATAACGACGGTTGTGGCTAAGCAACTGCGGTTCGTAAAAAGATAAAATAATGCAAAGAAATTGCTAAAATACGACTAACACTCCGAATACTGTCGGTGCTATAATTGCCTTAAAATCAATATTTTTTTCGTGTGCGTACGAAAAACGGAGGTTATTTGATGAGAAAAAACTATGAAAAGGCAGATTTTGACATTATATCGCTTGAATCTTGCGATATTATCAGGACGTCCTTAGGGGGCGGAGACAATCGTCGCGGTGATAAGATTTTCGAAAGCGACGGGGATTAAAAGAGGGGGTGATATCATGATAAAATCAAAGAAAAATTTGTTGTGTTTCTTTCTTGCTCTCGTTGCGCTTGTATTTTCGGCAATGTTTGCCGTTTCGATTTCGCCAAAGGCAAACGCCGCGCCCGAAAAAATAACGCTTACGTTTTCTAAGTTGGCGGGTTGTCAGGATGGCGACTTGAGCAGATACGTTATCGATTTTGCGACGGACAAGTCCGATCTCGGAGACGAATTCTGGAACGACAATACGGCTACGCTTGTTGATTCCGACGGTAATGCTAAAGAAATTTCGGGAAGCGGCTTGAATTATATCGGAAGCGGCTCCGAGCTGACGCTGTATTTGAAATATAAGCATTTTGTCGCGGGAGCGACGACTGCTGCCGAAATCGGCGAGCATGCTTTTTATCTTCCTGCGGGTACGAAAATCGGCGGGGTTTCGAATCTTTCCAATGACATTGCTTTAAGGATAAACCGGTCTGCCGTAAGCAATCTCGAAGTTAAATCGCTCGCTTTGAACGGCGGAGGCGCGCAGGATAATTTTAACAGATTTCTCGTTCGTTTCAAAGGCGGGAAAGCCGATGGGAATGTTTCGCTTGGAACTATCAACGTTTTAATTGACGGAACTTTGCAAAAGGTCGATTTTTGCGACTTGGGCGGCGGTGATTTCGGAGCGTTATTAGATTATTCCGTTTGCGGGAAAAATCAAAATCACACGCTTAAGTTCTTGCTTGGTTCCGTAACCGGCGGCGATTCCTTTTTCAAAAACGATTTGACGGTATATATAAAGA
>JAJWOJ010000464.1 GCA_021635425.1 Clostridiales bacterium
GGGCAGAATGGATTGAAAAAATCGGAAAAATATGCTATAATATAAGAAACTAATGAAAAGGAGGAACGCTGAAATGCGGACTGCTATTAACAAAAAAAGAATAGTTCTATATGCCGTATGCGCTTTTTTCTTTTGTCTGGCTGGCGTATTTCAGGCGGTAGATTCGAGCCTTCCCGATTTTTGGCACGCTTTGTTTGCTTTGTTGGCGCACACAATACTGATTTCTCTCGTGGTGGCGTGGGGCGTTTCTCTTATACATAGAATGGTGCGGAAAGATCTGCGTGCATATTTCCTTACGGTTGCCGTGTTGATTTTGTTTTTCCTTGTGGTGCGAATGATAAGGTACGGACTGACAAAGGACACAGACGCCTTTTCGCGCTATCTTTGGTACGCATACTACGTTCCGCAGATGTTTATTCCGCCGACGATTTTGCTTGCGGCGTTCAGCATAGAGAGCAAAAAGGGCAAACCGCTCGCAAAAGCGTGGTATTTCTTATATTTGCCTGCCGTGATATTGCTTCTTCTGATATTCACAAACGACATACACGAATGGGCGTTCGCTTTGAACTTTGAGGGCGGTTTTTCCTACAAGCATAAAACCGTATTCTATATCGCGCTCGCGTGGGAGATTGCCGTAACGTTTGCAAGCCTTATCGTGCTGATTTTGAAGTGCGGCATATCGGCGTGCAGGCGCAAAACGTGGATACCCGTAACCGTTTTCATTGTGTGCGCGGCTGTTTCCACCGTATGCTTTTTGACGGATTCGTCGGCGTTCAAAATCCCCGAACTATTGTGCTTTACCTGTATCGTAATGATAGAAAGTTGTATTGCGATAGGTCTTATTCCGTCCAACGACGAATACGAAAATTACTTCTATCGTTCGGTATATTCGGCGGTTATCACGGATGAAAATTTTAACGTGATTTATAACTCCGAAAAATCTGTTTTTACGGATAAAGTCCTGCTCGAACAAGCAACGAAATGCCCTGTGATGATAGATGTAAACACACGGCTTTCGGCAGCAAAAATACACGGCGGATACGCTTTCAGAATCGAAGATTTATCTAAGGTCAACGAGATAAACGCGGCGCTTTCCGAAACCAACGAAAGACTGTCCGAAGAAAACTATATCATCGAAGCGGAGAACGAATTAAAAGAGCAAAAAGCGCAGATCGCAGAGCAAAATAAACTGTACGCAAAGACAGATGAAGTTACCCGCGAAGAACTGAAACGCCTTGACGCGCTTTTGTCGGATATGTACCACAAAACGCAGTTAAACGGCACGGAATATATAGATAAAATGCGTTTTGCGTGTGTTTTGGCGGCTTATATCAAACGCAGAAGCAACCTTGTTATACTTGCCGAAAAGTATGAAAATATCGACGTGGGCGAACTGTCGCTTGCGATAAAAGAATCGCTTGGTTTTCTTTCGCTTACGGGTGCGGAATGTACTTTCGATTGCGCCGTTTCGGGTAAAATCTACGGCAAAAACGCAGGTGTTTTCTATGACTTTTTTGAAGCCTGCATTGCAAATTACGATGGGCTACCGAGCGCCGTTATCGTTCGTCTTTCGAGGCGCGGCGATAATCTTGTTTTTCGTATCGAATGCGACAACAAAGCGGAAGAAATTTCGGGGAAAATAAAGTCGAAATTTGGGAAATGTAACGTAACAATTCAAACGGACGACGAAGAAGTTTATTACTCGCTTACTTTGCCCGAAGGGGGTGCCGTATGAGATTTATAGACGCTCCGTTTTATGTAAGACAGATGATTGT